>JBCAWW010000284.1:0-7021 GCA_038534415.1 Bacteroidota bacterium
CTAGGGTTTGCATGCCACCGATGCTGTAAACGAGTTCATCGCTCAGGGCGGAAACCCCGTCAAAAGCGCGGGACAATTTCCCTGAAATGAGCAGTGATCAAATTGCTTTGGGTTGGGTACTCAATCGCAAAGGCTGGCTGGTAGATTGGGAAGTATATTATAAACGAGCCCAAAATCTCAACTCATTTTCCCGCGCTTTTGACGGGGTTTCCGCCCTGAGCGATGAACTCGTTTACAGCATCGGTGGCATGCAAACCCTAGGCATGGATTTGCTGATCAAAAAGCGTTGGCAAAAACAACTCACTTGGCTTAGCTATTCTCTCAGTCGTATCGAGTATGATTTTCCCGAGATATCTCCTAACTCCTTTTTCGCTCCTCAGGATCAGCGCCATATCTTAACTATCAATCATACCTGGCCTATCAAAAAATGGCGTTTTGCGACGAGTTGGTCCTATCGCTCTGGTCGTCCCTTCACTCCGCGGATCGGTGAGCGCACCGAAAGCGGTATCGATGAGGGCGAAACTTGGTATCGAATCAGTCCGGTCTTTGGTGCCCTCAATAGCGAACGTCTACCGGATTATCATCGCCTGGACATTACTGCATTCTATCCCTTTGGTTTTGCTCGCCATCCTCGTTTCAAAGGCAAAGTTGGCGCCTCTATCCAAAATCTCTACAATCGCGAAAACATTCTTTCGCTCTCTTATTTCTCCGAATATTATACGGAGGATGATCCTGAGCCTCCCACCGAATTGGTCGAAGTACAAAAGAATTTTATCTACTTCCTGCCCAATCTGAGCCTTCGCTTGGAGTGGTAGGACTCGCATTTATTGCTGCCAAAGGCCGGCGAAAATCGTTCTGCGAAGCAGAAACCCTCTTACTCAATATCGAATGCTCAAAAAAAATCTAAGCCCAAGGTAGGGTAGGGGCTCTCATCCCGATTGTCGGTACAGAAGTATGACAATACCGGAAATTATGAGATCACACCTATTTACTTTGCTGCTGTTGAGCCTGCCTTTTTCGCTCTGGGCGCAGCAGTACACCGACTTCCTTGGCAATGGACACAGTCAAGGCATTCAGGTTAGGAGTAGTGCGACGACTGCTTCGCAGAACGCTTCTCAAACCATCAATGGATTTCCAACTAATGAAGCCTATTTATTGGGCGACGTTTCCCGCTTCTTGTCTCAAGCCAGTTTTGGGGGAAATTGGACGGAAATAGAACGAGTGGCCCAGATCGGTTATGAGGCATGGATTGAGGAGCAATTACGGATGAAACCTACGCTCGTCGATCAGGCTTTGGCAGGCTTCAAACGAGAGGCCGAAGCAGCCTATCTCGCTCAATTTGGCGAAGAAGAGGAGGACGAAGCAGATGATGAGCCTGAAGAGGAGGACGAAGAGGACGAAGAATTTTTTGTCAATGTGCAACAGTTTCGTGAAGCATGGTTTCATAGCACGATGACAGCCCCAGACCAATTGAGACATCGCGTTGCTTTCGCACTTAGCGAGATGATGGTGATTTCAGACGTACCTGATGATCTAGAAGATACGGGAGATGGCTTGACCAATTATTATGATGTACTCGTTAGACACAGTCTTGGCAACTATCGCGATTTGCTCCTGGAAGTAAGTATGCATCCTGCGATGGGGTTTTACCTCAGCCACCTCAACAATCCCCGCTCCGACACCAGCCAAAACATTCATCCCGACGAAAACTACGCCCGAGAGGTCATGCAACTGTTTTCGATAGGTTTGTATGAATTGAATCAAGATGGGACACGCAAATTGGACGCTCAGGGGGTGCCTATCCCGACCTACAGCAATGCTGATATCAAGGAATTTGCTAAGATATTTACTGGTTTGGGAGGCGCCACGGCTCCTGATGCCCTGGAAGAAGAGGAAGATCAAGCCTTTTTTGGCCTTGAGTTTCTCGCTCTAAGCCATGTAGACCCCATGATCATGTATGAGGATATGCATGAGCCGGGACCCAAATATTTGCTCAATGGACAAATCGTTCCCGCAGGGCAATCAGGGCTAAAAGATATCGAAGATGCCATCGACAATCTCTACAATCACCCCAATGTTGGCCCTTTTATGGCTCGGCACTTGATCCAGCGATTGGTGACTTCCAATCCTAGGCCCGATTACATCGAACGCGTGGCTGCGGTCTTTGCCGACAATGGGCAAGGAGTAAGAGGAGATATGGCGGCGGTCGTTAAAGCCGTTTTGATGGATGATGCGGCCCGAGCATGCGATGATCGAGCAGGCAATTTATTTAGCGCGAGTCTCAGAGAACCGATCCTGCGCTATCTACATTTTTGCCGTGCCCTTGATCTTTCTACGAGCGAAGGGATGGAGTATTTTCGTAATCCTATGTATCGCTTTGACGAAGCGACCGGCCAAGCGCCGCTAAGTGCAAATAGTGTTTTTAACTTTTTCTTGCCTGATTATCAACCCAATGGACTGATCGCAGACTTAGATCTGTTTGCGCCAGAGTTTCAAATCCACAATTCTACCACAGCTATCCAATACATCAATGAAGTAGAGTTTTGGGTAGTAGAGCCATCGCCGATTGAGGTCGAATACGATTTTGAAGATGCCGAAACCGAGGAGGAAGAAGAACAATTATACCAGGCTGCTCTGAGCCGAATCCCTCGACTCGATATCGATCCTTTATTATTGCTCTCGTCTCAAGCGACTGATCTCCTCGATCGACTCAATCTACTATTGGTGCGAGGGCAACTCTCCGCCGAAAGCTATCAGATCATTTTAGCCGCTATTCAGCAAATCGACGATCTCGAGACTCGCTTAGATATGGCCCTTTACCTCATCATGATTTCACCAGACTATAACATCCTCAACTAATATGAGCGCCAAAAATATTTCTCGTCGCAGTTTCCTTGGCAAGGCCAGTTGTGCGGCAGTTGGTTCGGTATCGCTTTTTACGGGCTTACTTAACCTCAAGGCTACCGGCATGCTTGCTGCCAACTCGCACCGGATGAACTTCCGGCCCCAAAATGACTACAAAGCTTTAGTCTGTATTTTGCTCGCTGGGGGCAATGACTCCTACAATATGTTGGTGCCGACCGAATCCCAGGCTTATCAGCATTATCGTAACACTCGCTCCAACCAAGCTTTGGACGCCAACGGCCTGCTTCCCATCAATCCCTTGAGTGGAGGGAGTTTTGGGCTCCATCCGAGTATGCCAGAGGTGCAGCAGCTATTTCAACAAAAGGATCTAGCCTTTGTCGCCAATGTCGGAACTCTTGTAGAGCAAGTAAACAATCGCATCGATTACGAAAACAACGTCCATCGCTTGCCTTTGGGACTGTTTTCTCATGCCGATCAAATCCAGCAATGGCAGACTTCGGTGCCTCAATCTCGTTCGGCAGTGGGCTGGGGGGGCAAGCTAGCAGATTTGCTGCATGCTGCTAATGCGAGTCAGGATATCTCCATGAATATTTCCCTTTCAGGGAACAATGTGTTTCAATCTGGCAACCAGATCGTGGAGTATGCCATCAGCCCCAATGGCAGCACTGGTATAGAAGGTTTTGGCGACGATGACCCGATCAATCAGATCAAAACGGCCGCAATCAACAACCTGCTCGAACAGCAGTATCAAGATATCTTCAAACAAACTTATGCGGATGTCAGTCTCCAGGCGCAAAAAAATCATGAGCTCTTTAGTAGCGCCGTCGAAACGGTGAATCTCAATACGATATTTTCACCGACCTATGTATCCCAGAGCCTGCAAATGATCGCCAAAACCATCGCGGCAAAGGATATGCTAGGCGTCAACCGCCAAACCTTTTTTCTCACCTTTGGTGGCTGGGACCATCATGATGAATTGCTCAATACCCAAGCGGGTATGCTCTCTGTGCTTAGCAAAGGCTTGGGAGAGTTCAGCGCAGCGATGAAAGAACTAGGGCTTGATCAAAATGTAAGCACTTTTACGATTTCTGACTTCGCCAGAACGCTCACCTCCAACGGCAATGGCACCGATCATGCTTGGGGAGGCAATACGATGGTGATGGGCGGAGCGGTCAAAGGCGGTGATATCTACGGTACCTACCCCTCTTTAGAACTCAAACAAAATTTAGATGTTGGCGACGGGATCTTGATCCCGACCACTTCTACCGACGAGTATTTCGCCGAATTGGCGCTTTGGTTGGGCGTTGCGCCTTCTGATTTGTCCCTGATCCTCCCCAATATCGGCACCTTTTATAGTCCCAATAGTAGCACTCCACCGATTGGATTTTTAAGCTAAGCCCTATGAAATACCCAACAATAAATTCAAACTCTCTCCACTCAATGACCTCAAATGTTCTCCTTGGGCTACTCATGCTGGCTTTTTGCTTGCCAGCCCAGACTTCGGCTCAATGTAGAGAAGAACAAGCCTGGCAGGAGGCGTGGACTTCCTGCCAAACCTCTGCTAGTCCTAATCAAGCCCGTGGACAGCATCATTGGTTGATGTATGACTTTGGCTATCAATATCCTCTGAGCAGTCTTCATGTTTGGAACTCCAATGCGCCTGGCAAACTCGAGCAAGGCATCAAGCAAGTCGTTTTGGATTATTCTCAAGATGGTGTCAATTGGACGGAGTGGGGGTTGATCGAGTTGCCCAAAGCTGATGGGGATGCCTATTATGCTGGGAGCCGCGTCGCGGAACTCAATCTCGTCCAAGCCCGCTATGTGCTGCTAAGCGTAATCCAAAATCATGGAGATCCCTCCTGTAGTAGTATCCATGAGCTCTCTTTTGGGCTCAGCGATTTTCCCGTTCCGCAAAGCGAGAACCTATGGCTCTACCCCAATCCAGCGAGTGAGAAGGTAACAATCGCGTTTGAAAACCAAATCCCTCAAAAGCATCATCTACAATTTGTCAATGTATTGGGGCAGCCTGTCTTGCAGGCAAACTTTTATGCAGAGATCGGGCGTCAGGATGTGGAGGTGAATATCAGTGGACTAGCGCCGGGAATTTACTTTTTGAGCCTCTTGGATGAGGAAAAGGAGCTGATCGAGGTCAAGAAGCTGATCGTTCGCTAGGGCGGAAAAAAAATATCACTATCTTTTTACAAACACACTCTTTTATGTCCGAGTTTTCAGAACGCTCAGTCTGTGAAGAAACCCATTTTGACGCGCTGTTTTTAGAACATGCAAAGGTGTTGCGCAATTTTTGTTACTACCGTTGTCGGGATCTGGTGCAAGCAGATGATTATGTGCAGGAAGCTTTTTTGAGGCTCTGGAAAAACTGCGCCAAAGTGCCCTTTCCCAAAGCCAAGAGCTTTCTTTTCAAAGTGGCCCAAAACCTGTTTTTGCATCAGGTCGAGCATCAAAAAGTGGTTAATAAATATTTTTTATGGAAGCCAAAAGCGGTTGAGGAGCAAGGGCCACAGTTTGAAATGGAAACGCAGGAATTACAAGGCTTGGTCGAAAAGGCCATTGGTGAGTTATCTGATAAGCAGCGGGAGGTGTTTTTGCTGCATCGGATGGATGGTAAGTCTTACAAAGAGATTGCGGAGAGCTTGGAGATTAGTGTCAAATCAGTAGAAAAACGGATGCATCGTGCATTGCTAGCCCTACGCAAATTTTTGCCCCAGCTATGAAATACCCAGACGATACATTTTTGGCTCGCTGGATGGCGGGAACCCTAAGCGCGGAGGAGAAGGCCGAGTTTGAGAAATCAGAGGATTTTAAGAAGCTAAGTCTGTTTATGGATACGCTGGGGCAGGCCCAAGCTCATCCTTTTGATCATGCGAGCGTTCTGGCACAGATTAAAGAAAAACAAAAGGGCGGGTCGGCGAGCGCTACTGCTAAGGTTCGTTTTGTGCGTCCTATTTGGTATGTATTAGCAGCAGCGGCAGTGGCTGTGTTGTTGTTCTTTTTCTGGCCTTCGCCGAACGCTTCTCTCTCTGTGCAGGAATATGCAACTACAGTAGGCGAGCAAATGGAACTCAACTTAGCCGATGGTAGTTTCCTCCAACTCAATGCAGCCTCCAAAGCGAGGGTAGAATTAACCGAAGACTTTTCCTCTAGGAAGGTGTTTTTGGAAGGAGAGGCCTATTTCGAAGTACGCAAAAAAGGCGCTTTTTCGGTTTCAACAGCGCTAGGCTTAGTGGAGGTCTTAGGGACCAAGTTTAGCGTTCGCGAACGCGAAAGGGGGCTAGAGGTACAATGCTTTGAAGGTGTGGTAAAACTCAGCCTAGCGGCCAAGTCGAGCATCGATACCCTGAGAGCTGGGCAAGGCTTACGAATGGATAAGAATGGGCAAGTATCGCCTCTGACGATAGAAAGAGAGGAAAGCGGACCCAGCTGGACTAAGGGCGTTAGCCAACTAACGAATCTACCCCTCTCCCAAATCATAAAAGAATATGAAAGGCAATTTGGGCTTGAAATCCAGCTAGACCCAAGTCTTGATCTAGAACGGGTATTGACAGTAAGTTTTCCGCATGCAGAGCTAAAATCAGCCCTCGAAATCGGCCTGGGAGCTTTTGAGATCGAAGTGCTTGAAGTAAACGGACAAATTCTATTAAAACCTAACTAAGGATAGATCAACTCCAATAGCTTTCGCATTGCTACTGGGTGTAGCGGCATTAAGGAGGCCTGCTGTCCGCGAATGAGATAGGGATCTTCTTGGATCTCAGGATAGGCTGCAAGCTCTTCGAGCAATAGAGGCCGATCGATCAAGTTTTCGACTAGTCTGATTTTGATGCGCGGCACAATATTGTCTGAGCCCTTGGCTGTGGGTAGATAAAAACCAGGTTTAGTGGGGCCTTGTTCCGCCAGAGGCGCGATCAACTCTACTAAGGCATAAATCCCTGCTTGCATCTTTGCTCTGCCTGCCAACTCCTTTTTGGTACGTCCATCACGCCCCACCCGGATCACCGCCAATTGCCCGACCTCAAACCAATCTTGTTTGCGATTGTAAGGGATCATACGCCAACTATCTTCTTGTAAACCAGAATGTAAAAAGCGATCTGCTTCCCATTTTCGGGGATTGCACATCAAAGTCCAGTAGCCAGTAGGAGCG
>JBCAWW010000285.1:0-7021 GCA_038534415.1 Bacteroidota bacterium
AAAGTATTATTCGCTCAAAGAAGACGGCCACGCCACCCTGGTCAAATTACAAGCGGAGTGGAAACTTGTAAACCTCACATTAAATCAACTATGGAACAATCAGCCGAGTTTGACTTAGACCTTGCTATTCAACATTTTTTAGATTCTTACAACGCCAATGGCATTCTTTCGGCAATAGACCGAGACGAACTGCTAGACCACCTCTACGCCGAAACGCAAGATTTGATCAACAATGGCCTGACAGCGGAAGAAGCGCTTTTGATCAGTCAAAAACGTTTGGGAGAAGCCGAAGTGATCACCGCCGAGTATCAAAAAGCCAGACCTTGGACCAGACTGGCGCAGTTGTTGGCCTTTGCTTTTATCCTAATGTTTGGGCTCAAACTGATCCTAAACCTGATGCAAATTGTCTCCCTTTCGGCGACGATACTGATCAGTCAGTTTTTGCCGGAGCAGCTAAATAGCTTTTTGCAATGGGGAGATTTGCCGCTTCAGATCGCTTGTCTCATCATTGCCTTGGGGATAGGGGGGATCTTGCTGAGGAGGATTGCAAGCAGCAAAATCAAAAGCCTCTGGCCGGTGCCGCTTACTTATCTTATCTCCGAGATCGCTCGCTTTGCTACCGTAATGCTCGCTACCCAACAGATTGGTCCGGCTTCTTATGGCCAGCTCAGCCTCAACGGCGCCTATTTGATGTGGGGCATGGGAGCATTAGGGGTCATATTGGTATTAGGCATGCTGATCAGACATCGAAACCTCTCCCTACAGCTAGCCTAGACGATTGGGTTAAGTACAAAAAAAAAGCGGTCCCAAATAAATGGGAGCCGCTTTTTGATTATTCGAATCTATTATTCATTTTTTCTTTGCAACAAAGGTGCCATTTGGCTGGATAAACTTTAAAGAAGTTACTTCTTTACCTTCTTTTACAAAGGCGACATTGTATCCGTTAAGGATTTTAATGGCAAATTTGTCTTCTCCAGTAGGTAAAAGCTCGTATTCGGGTTGACCTGGCACAAAAACATAAAGCGTGCTTTCGTCCTTGATATAGACTTTGACGACTGCGCCGCCGAGTTCATAATCTCCGACGTACTGTTCCAGAACGCCTTCCTCTACCTCTACGGCAAGCGGAGTTCTCTCAAAGAAAACTGGTTCAATAGTAGGCTCGACAGGCAAGTAAAATCCACTAATATCTCCCCCAGCACCCGTACTAAAGTTAAAGAGCAATGGACTCTTGTCAGTCGTATCGACCCCTCCCTTGGTCTCAAAAGGCATGAAGACATCATAGTGATAATGGCTTAGCCAATAATCGCCATCAGCAGTGAGTAAAATCAAAGAGTCATTGCGGAGAATCAAATCTGCATTGCCGTAGCCAGGATTGGCATAATTACCAGTGTACTCCACGAGATTATGAGAAGGGCGAGTATTGGCTTGGCGGCTATCTTCACCGCTTGCGGAGGCTTCTTCTTGAGCGGCTTTTCCTTCCTCAAAGCGCTCGCGCAAGAGGGCGTTCCAATCCGTTTTGTCCAAATCCATCATACGATCGGCTACAATATTACGGACGATACTCGGTACGTCTGAGCCATTTTGATTGCTAAGGACCACGACTCCAACGCTATCGGTAGGATAAAAAGCCACATTGGCCGAAAATCCATCAATATTGCCACCATGCTCTACGCGATATCGTCCTTTGTAAGAGCTCAAAAACCAACCATAACCGTAGGCTGCCATATGTAGGCTTGGCAATTCTGCAGAAGGTACACCGCCCATGGCCATATGAGGCGTCATCGCTTCGCGAACATAGCCATTGGTCAAAATCTGCTCCTCACCATACATCCCGCCATTGATCCAGAGTTTGAGCCACTCAGACATTTCTTTGACGTTGCTATTGATACTACCGGCTGGGCCCATAGCCGCGGCTTCGATACGATAATAATCTTCTTTGACCAGTTCCTCCTCCTCATCATTGCTATAACCCGTAGCATGGTCCTCAAAAGCGGTCATCTCATCTATGGTGCAATTTGAATTCACCATGCCTAGAGGTGTAAAAAAACGCTCGTCGATATTGTCTTTCCAATCCTTGTCCGTGATGCGCTCAGCGATTACCCCTTGGGTCAAAAACATAAAATTGTTGTAGTACCAGCTTTTGCGCAGCCCGGTAAACGGTTCCTGATAAGCCATGCGCTCGATCAATTCAGCACGGTCCTTGGCCGGAAACAAATACCAAGAGACATCGTGCCGAGGGATACCCGTACGGTGGCACATCATATCTTGGATCGTAACCCCATTGTTGAGTTCGTCATTGTAAAAGCGTAGCTCGGGGATATACTTGATCGGGCTTTCATCAAAATTTAACTCAGTTTCTTCCCGTAATTGCCCCAACAAAGCAGAGGTAAAGGCTTTGGTACTAGAACCAATAGCAAACAAAGTATTTTCGGTTACGGGCAACTGTTCCTCGACATTGCGCATCCCAAATCCTTTGGCGTAAACGATCTCATCTTTTTCGACTATCGCCACGGCAAAACCCGCCGCTTTCCAAGTCTCTAGTACCTCAGTCAATTCCTCATCCAGCCCCTCAAGGCGTTTATCTTTTTTCTCTTTCTTTTGTGCCACTGCCGATCCAAAGACCAAGATCAGACAAAGCATCAGGCTAAGGTGTTTCATATGTGTATTGTTATTGTTTGATATTTGCTTTGGGGGCCTGCTTCGCAGAACGCTTTTCTCTGGAGCGTCGCATGTATGCCCCAACTACAATCCACCCAAAATCGCTAGGTGTGCGCATCTATGCCGCGCCCAATATGATCGTTCCGCGAAGCGGAAAAGAACCTCTTTCAAAGAAATATTTTCACCCCCCAAACGCAATATTAGTCGACCACCTGAGCAGATTTCTCTACCAATCCTTCGAGATTGTGTAAATTGTGGGCTACAAGCCGATTCACGCATGGCCCATTCTGATTCTCTCCAACTTATTTTTGTCAAGCATCCTGTCCCAGGCAAGGTCAAAACGCGCCTAGGAGCGACCTTGGGACATGATACTGCCGTAGCGATTTATCAAGAGCTGCTGGCTTATACCTGCAAAATCACTCATGCCTTAGCCGCCGATAAAGCTGTCTGGTATGGCAATGATTATCCCGATACCGACCTTTGGTCAGAGGCCGCCTACGAACGTTTCCCACAAACGGGACCGGATTTGGGAACAAGGATGCAGGAAGCCTTTGAATGGGGCTTTGGCCGGGGCTATAAAAAGATTCAGATCATTGGTAGTGATTGCGCGGCGCTGACGACAGATATACTGGCCGAAGGCTTAGAGATTTTGGAGCATAGCGATTTTGTGGTGGGCCCGGCCAAGGATGGCGGCTATTATCTATTGGGTATGAACGCGCCCTACTACCCAGTCTTCAAAAACAAAGAGTGGAGCACTGAGTATGTATTGCCAGAAACTTTGCGCGATTTGCGTGAGGGCAAAAAAATGTACCGCTTTTTACCCACTCTCTCTGATATAGATCACGAAGCCGATCTCAAAGACACTTTTCTCGAACGATTTCTCCCTGCAAATTCCTAATGGATCATATTTCCCTCCAATATCCGGCTAAGCGTTCTGCGGAGCAGATCAGGCAAACTAAACCTGCCGGAAATCTATACCCAATCGGTAAAGAGGGAAATGCCCCTAATCGTTTTTATTTTGGCGATAATCTTGCGGTTTTATCCCTACTCGGGGAACGCTACCACGGCAAGGTAGACCTTATCTATCTCGATCCGCCTTTTGGTACGGGGCAAAGCTTTGCCAAACCCGACGAAAACGTAGCTTATATCGATCATGCTCCAGATTATCACTTTTTAGAGTTCCTACGGGAACGCCTAATCTTACTGCATGACCTACTCTCAGAGCGAGGCTCTCTCTATCTCCATATCGACAAAAAAATCGGACACTACGTCAAATTGATCATGGACGAGGTATTTGGGTATGCCAACCACCTCAACGACCTTACTCGCATCAAATGCAATCCCAAAAACTTCTCGCGCAAAGCCTATGGCAATTACTCTGACATGGTGCTTTATTACGCCAAAAATCGCGATCAGCAGATTTGGGAACCGCAATATGAGCCGCTAAGCGAAGAAGATCTCGCTACTCTCTACCCCAAAAAAGATCCCAAAAAGGGAGCTTATACCACCCATCCTTTGCATGCACCCGGTGAGACCCGCAATGGCGATACCGGCCAAGCCTGGAAAGGTATGCCCCCACCCAAAGGCCGTCATTGGCGTTATAAACGCGAAGTGCTGGACCAATTAGATGACGAAGGACTGATCGAATGGTCTTCCACCGGTAATCCGCGCAAAAAGGTCTTTGCCAAGGATCATCCCGGCAAAAAAGTGCAGGATGTCTGGGAGTTTAAAGACAAGGGGCTCTCCTACGTGAGCTATCCCACCGAAAAAAACCACGACCTCCTCGCGCGCATCATTCAGCATTCTTCCCTGCCAGAAAGTATCGTACTTGATCCTTTTGCAGGCTCCGGTAGCTTTTTGCTAACCGCCCAAAAACTCGGCCGGACTTGGTTAGGCATCGATCAGTCAGCTCAGTCTCGCCAGATTATTCAATCGCACCTCAAAACCCAAGAAATTGACTACCACGAATTTGAATACCGTGAATAAGCGTTCTGCGACGCAGCTCCTCCTTCTCACTCTCCTTATCCTCCTCACCAACGCTTGCAATAGCCAAAACCAGACGTTGAAGGAGCATCCGTACACCAATAAACTCATCGAGAGCAGCAGTCCTTATCTACAGCAGCATGCTCACAATCCGGTCAATTGGTATCCTTGGGGAGAAGAGGCCCTCGCCAAGGCCAATCGAGAAAACAAACTCATCATCATCAGCGTAGGCTATGCTGCTTGTCATTGGTGCCACGTCATGGAGCACGAGTCATTTGAAGATACTGCCGTCGCGCGCGTGATGAACGAGCATTTTGTGGCCATCAAAGTGGATCGAGAAGAGCGTCCGGATGTGGATCAAATTTATATGGATGCGGCCAATATGATCAATGGTCGCGGGGGATGGCCGCTCAATGCGATTGCGCTTTCGGATGGACGCCCCATTTATGCCGGTACTTACTTTCCCAAAGAGGATTGGTTGAAGGTGCTCAATCACTTTATCAAACTCAAAGTCGAAAAACCCGATATGCTCGCCAAAGCGGCAGGCCAGATCACCGAAGGTATCCAAAAACTCAATGAAGTAGCTCCCCCCACCGAGGCCGCGGCCTTTGCGGCAAGCGATCTGAGTGAGATGTATCAGGGGGTAGAAAAAAACATGGACTTTAGCAGAGGAGGACTCGATCGTGAGCCTAAATTTCCGATGCCAGTAGTGCATCAATTTTTGCTCCAATACCAGCACCAAAGCGAAAATCCTAAGGCTTTAGAGGCAGTTTTGACCACCCTTGACGCAATGGCAGCCGGCGGTATTTACGACCAAGTGGGCGGTGGTTTTGCGCGTTATTCGACAGATACAGTCTGGAAAGTGCCTCATTTCGAAAAGATGCTCTACGACAATGGCCAATTGGTCAGCCTATATAGCTCGGCTTATCAACTGACCAAAAATCCGCGCTACAAAGAGGTAGTCTATCAAAGTATCGATTGGATCGAGCGCGAATTGAGTGATAAGAACGGTGGTTTTTATTCTTCCCTCGATGCCGATAGCGAAGGGGAAGAAGGCAAATATTACGTCTGGTCTGAGGAAGAACTCGATGAGTTATTGGGCGAGGATGCTGCGCTCTTTAAGGAGTTTTACAATGTCAAGCAGGCAGGCAATTGGGAGCAAAGCAATATTCTACACCATACGATTTCGAGAGAAAAACTTAGCCAAAAGCACGAAATCGCACTAAATAATTTTGAAGCCTTACTCAAGCGTAGCCATGATAAGCTCCTCAGTGTGAGGCTTAAACGAGTTGCACCGGGATTGGATGATAAGGTCCTCACTGCGTGGAACGCCCTCATGCTCAAAGGATATGTTGATGCTTACCGCGTATTTGGTGAGCAGCGCTTTTTGGATCGTGCTTCGCAGAACGCTCAGTTTATCCGCAAGGAGATGCTGCGGGAAGATGGCGGACTTTATCGCAATCATAAGGATGGCAAGTCTTCGATCAACGCTTTTGCTGACGACTACGCGGCAGTGATTGAAGCCTTCGTATCCCTCTATCAAGCTACTTTTGAAGAAGAATGGCTCTTTCTAGCAGACTCTTTGATGGAGTATAGCTTGACTCATTTTTATGATGAGGCATCTGGCTTATTTTACTATACCTCAGACGAAGATGATCCTTTGATCGCTCGCTCTCGCGAACTCATCGACAAGGTGATCCCCGGCTCCAATTCTGTGCTGGCCAAGGATCTATTTTTGCTAGGGACCTATCTCTACAAGGCAGATTATCTCACGAAGTCGGAGCGCATGCTACAAACAGTCTTAGCAGACGCCAAACCCAATGCATCCTTTTATGCCAACTGGGGCATTCTCCTCAACTGGCATATCAATACTCCCTACGAAGTGGCCATCGTCGGCAAGGACTTTGCCCAAGCCCGCCAAGCGCTGGACCAGCATTATCTCCCCAATGCATTTTTGATTGGTGGCGAAACGGAAGGCAAACTCGAATTGCTCGAATACAAATCCGTGCCAGGGGCGACTATGATCTACGTCTGCCAAAACAAAGTCTGCCAAATGCCGACCGAAGAAGTGGGCGTGGCGCTCAAGCAAATAAAGTAGGATTACTGCTTCGCAGAACGCATTAGTTTCATTTAGGAGATTCATTCCTCCCCCTTAATCCCCCTCCAAAGGGGGACAGAACCTCCGGTTTGTAAAACCATTTCCCCCTTTGGAGGCTACGGATTGTACATAAGTGTTTTAACGGATGGAAATTTTGGAAACATCATCCCTGAAATTGCTTGGAGCGGCGCGGAAAGCGCTTATCCGGGATCTCTACAGCTTCCCGATCTTTCCCAAAGATCCCGGAAATGCGCCGAAACAAGGTGCAGGCGGATTATCCGG
>JBCAWW010000286.1:0-7018 GCA_038534415.1 Bacteroidota bacterium
TTGAAAGCACACTAGTGCGAGTATAAAACTCTTTTTTCTCATACTAGTGTGCTTTCAAATGCTAGGCTTGGCAGCCCAGCAAATTGGCTTAGATAATATTTGGCTACGCTACGATTATTATCCCCAATCTCCCAGCAATTTTCGCTGGATGCAAAACGACCAATTTTACAGCGTTCAATAAAATGGAGGAATCGCTCGCTACGATATTGAGAGCGGTGAAAAAGTTGATGATGTATTGAAATATGATCAGCTAGATTTGGGTGAATATAGCGTCAAGGATATCGAGAGCTATAGCTTTAACCAAGATGAATCGATGGTACTGCTTACCGCCCAAAGCGAATCCATTTATCGTCGCTCAAGCAAAGAAGTGATTTTTGTAGTGCGGCTTGCTGACCTAGATGTACAAAGGTTGCACGAAGGGCAAAAGGTCAGTAATGCCACCATATCACCAGACGGAAATATGGTGGGCTTTTGCTTTGAAAACAACCTCTATCTGCACGATCTCAGCAATGGCGAAGAAACCCAACTGAGCTTTGATGGCAATTGGAATCAATTGATTTATGGCTCGACCGACTGGGTGTACGAGGAAGAACTTTCCTTTGCCAAGGCATTTGCCTTTTCCCCCGATGGCAAACACCTAGCCTATTATCGCTTTGATGAAGGGCATGTAAAGCAATTTACGATGCCTTTTTATGGTAATCTTTATCCAGATCTGTATGAGTTTAAGTATCCCAAAGCGGGCGAAAAAAATTCTTTCGTCACCATCCATAGCTACGACTTGACTGCGAAGAAGCATACGCAGATGGAGATTGGCCCTGAATCCGATCAGTACATTGCGCGTATCAAATGGGTGGGAGATGAGACCTTGGGCATTATGCGTCTCAATCGTCTGCAAAACCAATGTGATGTGCTCTTTACAGATGCTATCAGCGGGGAGAGTGAGGTCATTTTGACCGAAAAGGCAGAAGCATATGTTGAAGTTTCTAGCGACAAATGGCATTTTTTACAGGATAGTGAGGATTTCTTGTGGGTGAGTGAGCAGGATGGCTACAATCATGTTTATCGTTATGACCGCCAAGGCGAACGTTTAGCTCAATTGACCAGTGGAGAGTTTGATGTAACGGATATCGTGGGGGTAGATGAGGCTAATGAGAAACTCTATTTTCTTTCGGCTGAGACCAGCCCCCTTGAGCGTCAGTTGTATGTAGTAGGCTTGGACGGCAAGAAGAAAAAACAATTAACCGACGAGGCCGGAATGCATGGCGTAACGGCAAGCTCAGCTTTTAACTATTTCACGGACTCTTATTCTAGCACTACCGAGCCCGGCATTACCCGCCTTCTCAACGCTAAAGGCAAAACAGTCAAGCTGCTAGAAGAAAACAAAAAGCTCAAAACCAAATTAGACAAGTTGGATATCGCTCCGCCAAGCTTCTTTGATTTCACCACCGAAGATGGCACTAGTCTCAATGGCTGGATGATCAAGCCAACTGATTTTGATCCCAATAAAAAGTACCCCGTTTTAATGTTTGTTTATGGGGGTCCGGGCTCTCAGACCGTCAAAAATGAGTTTGGCAACTTCAACTATATGTGGTACCAGATGCTAGCGCAGAACGGTTATCTCGTCGTCTCGGTCGACAATCGGGGAACCGGGGCCAGGGGCCGTGATTTTCGGACAGCCACTTATCCAGAGTTAGGGAAATATGAAACGCAGGATCAGATTTCAGCGGCTCAATATCTTGCCGCTCAGTCTTATGTGGATCAAGATCGCATTGGCATCTGGGGTTGGAGCTATGGGGGCTATATGACTTCTCTTTGCATGACCAAAGGGGGCGGGCTCTTCAAGATGGGGATTGCGGTTGCTCCTGTGACTAGCTGGCGTTTTTATGATACCGTTTACACGGAACGCTACCTCAAAACGCCTCAGCTCAATGCCAAGGGGTATGATGAAAACTCCCCGCTAAACTTTGCCAATCAGTTGCAAGGCAAGTATCTAATCGTTCACGGAACGGGAGATGATAATGTCCACTATCAAAACTCCATGGAGATGGTTACCGCCCTCGTCAATGCCAATAAGCAGTTTGACTCCTTTTTCTACCCAAATAAGAATCATGGAATATATGGCGGCTATACGCGTTATCATCTCTATAAAAAGATGACAGATTATATTTTGACGAATCTATAGAGCCCCTCAGACGTTGGCGGAGTTTGGAACCCTGTCAACGTCTGAGTATTTTCGTTAATTAAAGACTCGACACACCGGATGAACTATAAACGCGCTTGGCTATTAATATCAATGATATTATTAGCGTTTACAGCTACAAGCTTTGCTCAAACCGAATCTCAACTTCATGTTAAGGTAAAGGCCCTCCGCGGGGATGGAGCTTACATTTTGCTGGACCGTTATCAATTACGAAGTCCCTGCAATCTGAGCTACTTTTACCAGATCAATAATCTACGACCTAAGCAAGGACTGCAAGAAGGCAAAAGCTATTTCTTGCCGATCCTGGTCTATGCTTATAATGGCAAAAGCATTCGTTCTACTACCAATAACAATGATCGTCCTTGGGCAGAAAACGTACAGTCATTTAATGATGTCATGCACCAATCGGGCCTAAAGGTGGGCGATTATCGCAAGGACAAAGTTTTGTGGGTGCCTTATCATGCACTCAAATGTCCGCAAGAAAAGCTTGCATTCAAGCCTACGATCGCAGAAATCAGCAGCAGTCCTATTTCCCAGGGGGGCCCAAACCCGGCACCAAATGGTCCTAAGACGATGTCTGATGGTTCTAAGCTAAGGGGTACTTACGATATTTTTGGACCTGAATACGCCAGGGTCCCCTTACAAAGCACCTCCTTAAAGGGATATGTTTATTATATCGTAGGAGGGCATGGTGGTCCTGATCCCGGAGCAGTGGGGCGATATGGCAAATACAGTCTTTGTGAGGATGAATATGCTTATGATGTCTCCCTGCGTCTAGCTTGGAATCTCCTTTCTTATGGAGCGACCGTTTACCTCATTACCAGAGACAAAGACGATGGCATTAGAGCGAGTGAAATTTTAGAGTGTGATAAAGACGAAACTTGTTGGGTAGACCTTGACATCCCAACCAATCAATCGAAGCGCTTGACCCAGCGTTCTGATGCAATCAATGCCCTCTACAAACGCAACAAAAAGAACGGGGTACGCTATCAACGCTTGGTAGTCATACACGTTGACTCCAACAATAAAGGGTCTCAAATTGACATGTATTTTTACCATAAGATTGGAGACAGCAACAGCCAAAGACTGGCCAATACCATGCGTCAGACCTTAAAGGAGAAATACGAATACTATCGCAAAAACCGTGGGTATAAAGGGACCGTTACTGCAAGGGATCTCCACATGCTACGTGAGACTGATCCAACGGCAGTATTCATAGAGTTAGGAAATATAAAAAACCCCAATGACCAAGCACGCTTAGTCATTGAGGGAAATCGTCAGTTGATGGCCAATTGGTTATTTGAGGGCCTCCTTAGAGACGCCAAAAACCAAAGCCGATAAATTATTCTGCGGTTGAATGGGCGGTAAAGCCTCCTTTGAGGCTGTTGACCTCGATGAGATAGGGTCCTTCCCCCTTGATTATCCAACGAACGGTTACCGCACTCATACCGGGGATATTATCTACGCGAATCTTTTCGGGCTCATATTTCTGTTCCTTACTAAAACCAAAATCACGGTTTTCTACAATCATACCCGCTAAGACTTCAGTCTTTTCTGCAGAACGAATACTGATCCAGTCCGGCCGGCTAATCTTATTTTTGACATCGTGGCTAGAGTGAGTAGGGATTACGCGCTTATTTGCCACTACCGCCGTCACCTCAAATACATTTTTACTAAGCTCACGAGTAGTTACTTCTTGAATCTCAAGCTTAGGCATTTGATCTGCGTGATAGACCGTAAAGGCCATATTGCGGTGGGCATCACTTTCGAGGATAAAAGTAGGATCGATGCGGCGATACCCACGCTTGAAACCCCCGATTTCGATTTCACCATATTGAGGATGCTCATATTTGGTCCAAGGGACAAAGGCTTCCTCAAAAAGCAAATACTTATCAAATTTGTAGTAGTCAGCCGCCGAGCTCCCACCTTCTTTGCGATAGTCTTTGTTAAACATCAAATAGGATGTCCAGAGTTCATTGGAAAAGGAAAAAATCCCTTTGCTACCATAAAACCAATCCACTTCACCGCCATATACCGAGTACAAATCCTTGTAGATTACGATATAACGATAGCCAGGGAGGAGTTCCGCACCGCGCTTGCCTAACTGATCATAGACTTGCAGGTCTCTGCGATTGTAAAGTCCGACATCTTCTTTTGCTCCCGGACCTCGCAAAATCATTCCACCAGAATTATGGTAAGTCTGTACCCCGGCAATATTGGGATGTTGATCGACAAAATCGGCAACTGCTCTCGTCTCCGGTAAGGAGAAAGGATATTTATATGCCCCGCGCTGGACATAGTCAGGCTGCCAACTCCACCCCCAATCTCGATTGGGATCGTATGAAAATGGCACTCCATCCTCATTGACCCGGCCATCGCCATCATTATCTAGGCCTTCGTAGCCAAGCATTTCATATTCGCCTTCTTCATCTCCTGAGACACGAATCATGCGGCGTGGATCATCCGCATCTACTTTCCAACGACCATTGGGAGATTTGCGACGCATAAAGGTGATTTCGCCATTGGCATCTAAATCGTCATAACCGTCTTCATTGTATTGACCGTCTCCATCATTATCGACCGGTACCAGGCCTCCACGTGGCGAATTGGCATTGTTGGGGGAATGGAAAAAATGATGCCGCGCATCAGGATTGATAGTAGGCACGATATAAAACACCTTATCAGCTAATAATTCCTTGATGTAGGCTACATTTTCAAAGTTTTCGATCAAGTACCAAGCAGTATAAAGGGCAAATTCAGAGCCTTGAATCTCATTGGAGTGAATATTACCATCGATATAGAAACCTGGTTTTTGATCTGGCTGACCGATTGTTTTGTCGGTGATGGTTAGACACCAGATGTTGCGTTCTTCATAAGAAAGTCCGATGCTTTCGAGCGTAACCAACTCCGGAAATGCCTGGGCCATTTGTTTGCACATGGCTTCGATTTCGTCGTAGTCATAGTAGCGATTCCATCGAACGGGCACTTTGGGATCACGAGGTGCTCCCGGAGCTTTGAATAGATAATCATCTTGGGCCTGCAAGTTTGGCAATCCCAAGAGTAGCAATGAGAAAAATGATATAATAAAAGTCTTCATTGTAATCAGGAGAATTAGGGGAGTTCAATCACTTGCTGGGCAAATCCACAAATTGGGCTACCGGCCTTTAACACCAAAGAACCTTCTCCCCATACCAACCAACTCATTTGTACGGTCTGATCACCAGCGATAGGCCCCATGATTTCGACGGCTTTGCCAGCGAGCACATACTGCTCTTCATCAGGATTTAAAATGAGCTCTACCTTCGGTTTACGTACCCAGTTTGAACGCTGCCCAAGGGCAGTATGAGTAGGTAAAGTTCCGGCATTGTATAGATCAACGGTGATACGAGACAAATCTCCATTCACTTTTTCGACTTTTACATTGCGCAGCTCCATCCGCGGCAACATATAGGCCAAATCATTGACAAACTCTACGTGGGCATCAGCAATGCTGTCTACCATTGCAAAAGGAGGCAGGACATTGGCATAAGGTACCATCCCACCGATTTCAACCTTTTGATCGGGAAAATCTGGATGGTCATATTCTTGCCAATCTACCCAAAGATTTTCTTGCTCATTGCGTTGGGCCCAAGTAAGAAAGCGAATCGTCTCATTGGACATATCTACATTTTTGGCACTATCCTGCTTTACTTTAGGCACCCACCATGCGGGGGTAGAAAAGCTGTAACGCCCATAATGGAAATAGGCCCAGCTCATGAGATCGCCTCCACTAGCCCTTGTATTAGGGGCTTCTTTGGATGGCACTTTATCTTGATAACTCTCCGCTACCCAGCCAAATGCCTCACCGTCTGCTGGCAAGACTCGCTTGATTATGCGGCTTTCTCTCGAAGGAGCTTGAGCCTCCCAGGCCTTGCTGAGGTTATTAAATTCGCTGAAAGAAAGAACCGTGTGGATGTTCCACTGCTCATAGAGCATATCGAGCAAAGCACGGCTTTCGATAGAAGCGACGGGATATGGACCAGCACCTTCAGTGAAGGCAGGATAATTAAAAGGTAGGCTGCGGTTGAGGTTGATCCCCCCTACTCCATCTTCATTGAGCAAACCATCACCGTCGGTATCTGTACCTTCAATGAGCATCTTATAGCCTCCTCGTTCTCCTTTGGAGAGATCTGCTTTTACCATGACCCGAGAATCGTCATCATGTATTCGCCAATCTCCGCCGATATCTTCAATCCGCATCCAAGTGATCAAGCGATCCCCATTGAGGTCTTCAAAGGGATCTTCGTCGATCAAACCATCGCGATCATCATCAAAGGGTTGAGCGTTGGTGTGTTTCTCGTAGCGAACTTTGGTAGGATCATTGGCATAAACGTCCGGATTAGCCAAGGGGATAATGTAAAAAGAGACTTTTTCGAGCAAGGTCTCATCTTTACTGACCGCTTCCGCGATTCTCAGGCTCATTTCGGTACCAAATATTCCAGTACCATCCATGCCAGCGATAATCGCAATGCCTGGCAATTGTTCTCGTTCTTCACCCCCAATCCGTAAGCACCAGATGTTCCGCGCAGCGGGGGTCAATCCTAAAGAAGTGAGCTGTACGTTGGACCGGCGCCCTAAGCCGGCAATCCGATCAATCAGACCAGAATAGGTAGAATAAGTGTCTTGAGAAAATAGCGAAAGGGAGCAAGCCAAAAGGGCAAATAAAATAAAATGTTTTCGCATAGGTTCTAATTCGTAGGGCCAAATCTATGAAATAATTGCCACAAAACGGACTATCCTAAAAGTGGATACAAAACTGATTTAGAATGATTCCAAATC
>JBCAWW010000287.1:0-7005 GCA_038534415.1 Bacteroidota bacterium
TGAATTGGCGTAATTTTAGCTAATTAATTTGAGGATATAGGAGTCGATAAAGACTCTTGAGAGAATAGGGTAATTGACACAGTACATGGCAAATGCATTTCTGCTTCAGGCTGAGCGTAGCAATAAATTGTAAAGTTGAAGGAGTGTCTCAATTCGCCCAAAATGGCTTCAACTACCCTGCTTGTACCGCCTTTAGAAGGAAAATACTTTACCATTTATTGCTACGCTCAGCCTGAAGCAGAAATGCATTTGGAAAACGTCAAGGTGGTTCAAATTCCGGAAATCCCTATCAAAGGCATAGGTGTATTTTGGTTTTACTTAAAATGCTACCTGCACCTGAGAAAACAGCGCAATTTCGATCTCGTTCATATCCATAAGATAGATGCCGCCATTTTTGCGCCGCTTCTTAGTCGCAAATTCCCGACAATCGTAACCGCCCATGCCCTCCCCTATCTCAACGATAAGTGGTCTCGCTTGGGTAAAAGCTACTTTCGGATTGCCGAAAAAATGTATATGCACAAAAGAGGCATTCCAACGGTGATTTCGAAGGCACATCAAGAACATTTTGAATCCTCCTATAAACAAGAAGTAACATTTATTCCCAACGGGATCGACCTCACGACCCCTATAGATTTAGAATCTACTAGAAGCATTTTAGCCGAGCATGGCGTCAACGGCAATTATCTGTTTTTTGCGGCGCGCCGTATCATCCCACTCAAAGGACTCCACACTTTACTTGCGGCATTAAAAGCGATCAATTATAGCCAACCCATCGTGATTGCAGGTGATATGGACCAGATGAAGGACTATTCACAGCAAATCGTCAAGCTAGCCCAAGGCCTTAAGGTTCACTTTATTGGCTATGTGGGAGAGAAGCCGACTTTATTGGGCTTGGTACAAGAGGCAGACTTTTTTGTATTTCCTTCAGAACTAGAAGGCATGTCCATCATGTTGTTAGAAGCGGCCAATACCGGCTGCCCGATCATCTGTAGCGATATTCCGGCCAATACCAATATGTTTGAGGAGGAAGAAGTCAGTTTTTTTGAATCCAAATCGGTAGAAGACCTAGCCGCCAAATTGCATAAGGCCATTGATCAACCCAAGTTGTTGCAGGCCAAGGCCCAAAAAGCCAAAGCAAAAGTAGAAAGCACCTATTCAAGAGAGGCGATGTCTCGTGAATATGCCAATCTCTACCAAAAGGTATTGAATCAAGACCTACAGCCTGCCTAGCCATCTATTTCCTTTCTGACATCTTTTCTTGGGGTTTACCTCCCGATAGCTATTGGGAGCGCGGAACGATTCCCTCTGTGCAGGACTAGTATTGAACGACATCCATGCACGACCCTACAGTATTTACGCCCCTAGGTATGCCGATCATTCCATACCAAATGAATAAGCGTTCTGCGAAGCAGTAAAAAAAAAAGGAATAACACTCTTGCATCGAGCATTATTCCGTATCGTTATTTTTTGATTTCTTCTCTAAAATACCCCAGCGGCAGATCTTGCCTGGATCCACTCATAAAAGGATTTGATTCCCTCTTCAAATGAAGTCTGTGGCTGGTAATTTAGCAGTTCTTGAGCCTTAGAAATATCGGCATAGGTCTGCGGTACATCTCCCGCTTGCTCCGCTAGGCGATTGATATTGGCCTTTACCCCTAGCACTTTTTCTAAGGTTTCGATCATTTCGGATAGACTCACCGTTTTGCGGTTACCCAAATTGATGATCTCATACATGCTATCTTGATAGTCAAGTGCCGAAACAATCCCTTTGACTGTGTCAGCAACAAAGGTGTAATCTCGACGGGTGCTACCATCGCCGTAAACGGGGATTTCTTCTCCCTGGAGCATCTTTTTGGCAAATTTGTGAATCGCCAAATCGGGTCGCTGTCTGGGACCATAGACCGTAAAAAAGCGTAAAGCCAAAAAGCGAATACCATATAGATGCGTATACACATGTCCCATCAACTCACCACAAACTTTAGAGCTTGCATAGGGACTGATTGGCTGTAATACATAATCATTTTCGGCCCAAGGCACTCTCGGATTGATGCCGTACACACTGCTAGAGGATGCAAACACAAATTGCTTGATGCCACGCGAGCGGGCAAATTCTAGCATATTCTGGGTGCCGTTGACATTGATTTCCTGGCATACGACTGGCGCCTTAATCGAGGGCCGAACCCCAGCCTGAGCCGCGAGGTGGATAATCGCCTCATACTCATCTTCTAACTTTGATTCGAGGCTTACTCTATCTCTGATATCAGCCTCCACCAAGCTAAAATCCGGATTTGCTAAATGCCTTTGGATATTATGACGCTTGATAGATTCGTCATAATAGGGCTCAAAATTATCGAGTGCGCTTACCTTAAATCCTTGATCGAGCAGTGAATCGACGACGTGGCTACCTATAAAGCCAGCACCACCCGTCACCAAAATGTGTCGTTCCTTTTTCAAAATTTATTTTTTCTATGTCCCCAAAATCTCTTCAATAGCCTTTCTGGAAGAAAGAACTATCTTATTTACTCCCTCAAAATCCCAAACTATTGCCAAGAATAAAACCCATCCCTTCTTAAGCCGCATTATTCATTCCCAAGTGGTCATTATCTTTCCCTCTATCGTTTTTTACAGCTACCAAAGCTTCCAAAGTCCAAGGATTCGGCATTATTTACCAATAAGGACCTGATTGCGTTTGTTCCCCACTCAAAGCTCATATTTTTGAGTCTAATCGACTAATTTAGTGGGTGTTGAGTTAGATACATGAGGCATTGAATAACCACCGAAAAAAACAGATCATCACCCGCTTTGCTCCCATATTAGGGGCAAGCGGTATCCCCCATCTCGTCAAACCTTTTTTTGGCGGCGAGGGGCATATCCTAACCTTTCATAGGGTGATACCAGATGGCGATTCGCCACGCATCCATAATCACGAAAGCTTGGAAGTTAGTCCAGAGCATTTGGAGGCTGTGATCCAGTTTTTCGCAGCGAGCAACTATCAGTTCTACTCATTGGATCAGGTCGCCGACTGTCTCGAAAAAGGCACTTTCCCAGATAAATTTGTCTGCTTTACTTTTGATGATGGCTACCAAGACGTTTATCAGTATGCCTATCCGATATTCAAGCAATATGAGGTACCATTTGCCATTTATATCTCGACAAACTTCCCCGACCAAACAGCCATATTGTGGTGGTATATGTTGGAAGATTTTTTGATCAGCAGTACTGAGGCAAAATTTCAGTGGCAAGGCCAAGACTATGCGTTCAGCCTAGCTAGCCGCAGCGAAAAAGAAGCCGCTTTTGCTCGCTTGAGAACCCTCATTTTACAAGAAAAAACCCAGGAGAGTCAACTTTCTCTTTTGCATTGCCTCTTCGAGGAACGCTACCCTCAGCTGCTTGAAAATGCAAATTCGATGGCTATGAGTTGGGATGAAATTGTTGAGATGAGCCAAGATCCGCTCGTGACCATTGGTGCGCATACGCAAAATCATCTTCCTCTCTCCCAGATCAGCGAGCTGATGCTAGAGCAAGAGGTAGCGGGCTCCAAGGCACAAATAGAATCTTATATACAAAAAAGGGTAGACCATTTTGCCTACCCTTTTGGAAAGCGAACAGAGGCTTCATTTCGTGAGTTTCAGTCTGTCAAATCTGCTGGCTTTAGAACCGCCACTACGACACGCATTGGCAATATCTTTCCAGGGCATAAAGCCTATCTCGAAGCACTCCCTCGCATCAGTATTAACCGAGCTACTAATAATAAGGTACTTGCCTTGCAGACCACCGGTTTGATACCGATGGTCGTCAATAAAGGCAAACAGTTAGTTACGGATTGATTCCCCCTTAGTGAATCAATACTTGATGAGTCGCGAAGCGACTATTTCGATTAGCCGAGTGGCTAAGTTTAATCATATAAAGTCCAGGACTCAGCCCATCCAGTTC
This sequence comes from Bacteroidota bacterium, assembly GCA_038534415.1. Lineage (GTDB taxonomy): Bacteria > Bacteroidota > Bacteroidia > J057 > J057 > JBCAWW01. The sequence continues at coordinate 3,934 of JBCAWW010000287.1, forward strand.
AAGCTTATAGACCTGCCAACCGGCTAGCACATTGTGCTTTTCTACCACTTTGACAAGTTGGCCTACTGGATTATATACCTGAAATAACAATCGGTCTGTTCCTTCGGTCCAGACATCGGCCGTCAACAATTCAGACTGCCCAAGCGGATTGGGATAAAAACGAGCCTTGAGTTCATCGACCGTCTCAAAAGTGAGCAATACTGGAGAAAAGGTCTGGAAAGTCCCATCCAAATCAGTCTGCTTTAGACGATAATAGGCTTTTCCCTGCAGGGGTTGCTCATCATACCAGAGATAATCTCTTTGCACTTGGCCATTGCCTTGCGAATTGAGTCTCCCAATCGGCACGAAGGCCGTACCATCCACAGAGCGTTCTATAGTGAAGAAGTTATTATTTTCTTCCTGAGCAGTACTCCAATCGACTCGCACCCGTCCTTGTATGGGTTCAGCGCTTACATTGAAATCTAATAATTCGACGGGGAAGGTTTGCTCATTATCGGGCAGGCCCATGCTCATATTATCAAAGGTGGCATAGGTCAAGGTCTGATTAGCATGGCTTGTCACCGCTAGTCCGGAGTAATAATTCGCCCCGAAGCTCAAAGTAGTTTCCTCCACTTTGGTCCAATTTTGACCATCAGGAGAAACTTCTCCATAGACCTTATTGCCTGTTTTGACGAGGCGTACCCAATAGGGCAAACTGATGGCTCCAGGCCCACTTTTGGTACTGATAGTTGAGCCTCCGTTTAAGGTTCTCCTTTGAAAAGACCATCGACCTTCTGCTGAGGTATAGAGCATCACATTGGCGGCATCAGGATCAATTCCCGTCCGTATCATGACTCCTGCTTTGGCCCAAGCATCGGTACTATCCAAACTTGTTACGCGAGTTTGGACTTGTAAGTCAGGGCCGTTTACCATCGGTTTGAAGGCATACTGAAAGGCATCTTCAGTGCCCCAGATATCAGCTCCAGAAGCGGAAAAGCTAAATTCACCCGCTACAGAGTCATAGCAGGCACTGCCACTCTGCCCCACTGCACCGATATCTCCATTGAGCCAGTCATTGGGTAGGTAACAAGTGGGGGCATTGTTGATAATCGTATCACAAGCAAAGCCACTCAAGCCTACATTTAAGGGCATATCCGCTACTTTGCTGAAGTAAAATTTATCGATCCCAAGTCCTTGCTCACGAACGGCTATCTCAATTACATTATTACCTGCGTTGAGGGTAAAGTTGAGGGGAGCATTGTTATGATTGGCATTGCGCACCTGGTCCCAGATATAGCTACCTTTTCCGGTTTCTACGCCTCTGGCGAACGCATGAAGCCATTCTTCCAGATTGGTATAGCCGTCATTATCATCATCGCCGCTGGGATTGTCAGGCAAGTCGAGGGTACGGTACTGCGAGGCCAATACAGGCCAACCACCAGCACTTTGCGGACAACCAGAAACACAGGTTACGACTGCCTTCGTTTCATTTTCCAAATGATCAAATAGCGCTTGATCAAGGTAGTTGCGATCCAAGGGTCGCGCACCCGCTTGGCTTTTGACATAATCCATCACCTTTTGATGATCGGTTTCATATTGAAAGCCGTTGATCCAAGCAGCAGGCGTAGCACTTTGGATAGCACTATTGGCGTCTTTGACGTAATTCCACTGATTGCTATAAGTTGCCTCTGACCACCAATTGGCGTCCATATAGAGCTTGCTACTAGACAATTGACCATTTTGGTCAAAGGTTACTGGCCGCTCATGGGGTAGGTTGTAAGACATATCCGGCCCTTCAATAAAGGCATTCCCCACTACCGTGCTATTGGTGGGAAATCCTCCGGAACCATAAGCATTTCGATTGCTGAGATAGACAAAACGCAATACTCGGTCATATAGCATATTGTTGGCAAAGATCAACTCCGGAGAGCGGCTTAGCGGCTGACGATCCCGATTACCGGCATAATAAGAACCCATGATAGACACTCTAGTCTGCTGATCATAAGGACCGATAAGGTTGCCATAGCTTGGCTGCCCATCGACCTCAAAGGGGTCTCGCATCGCTTGAGCAATGATGCAATTGTTGATGGTTACATCACCCAATTGTCCCCAAAGGTCTAGATTTTCATCCATCCCCCAAGCTAGACTGACGTGGTCAATGACCACATTACCCACCCGACCGGCTGTACCATTTATTTGCAGGCCATCTCGATTACGATAATCTGTACCCGCTCCATCCCCAGGTCGTACTCCAATGTGTTGGATCAGCACATCATCCGTCCAGACTTGAATACCATGCCCCTTACCAAGTAAGATACCCGGTGCGGGTGCGGTTTGTCCTGCAATGGTGATATAGGGGTTTTTGATACTCAGGGGAGAGTTCAGGTCAATAAAGCCGCTTACCTCAAATACACAAACTCGAGGTCCGCTAGCTTGTACACATGCCCGCAAGGAGCCTGCTCCGCTATCATTGAGATTGGTGACTTTGATGATTTGGCCCCCGCGACCGGCAGGAGTGTTGATACCATAGCCTTGACCACCGGGGATGACAGGCAAGGGTGCGTTGGGGGTCGGTTGGTCCAGCGGAGACAATTTGATATCGTCCCAAGGAATCCAATCGCCACCATTGATTCTCATCCAAAGAGAATTGGAGGCAGGATCAATTGCTTTTACTCTAGCATAAGCAAAGTAATTACCAGCTTCAGGAGCGTCAATTTCATATCGCAAGATTCTATTGGCGTCTGAAGTGGGTGCGTTGATAAAATCTGGGCCGAGGGCTTGCACTGCGTCAAGACTTTCGGGTAGGCTGTCTGGGGCATTTACCCATTGTTGGGTCCAAGTACCGCACTCAGCTTCAATCCAGATGTTTTGTGTGAAAAGGGAAAAAGGAAACAAGAGAATAAATAAGGGAAGAACAAAGATTTCCCTAGAAAACATATAACAGGTTTAATTAAAGAATGAGCTAACTGAGAGCTATTTAGCAGAATTATCCGGAATAAAAAATTATATTTTCGCCAAAAGGTTACGTTAACATATAAAAAAATGCCTCCGCTTGGAGGCACTCAAAATTCGAGATCATTCTACCCAAAAATC
>JBCAWW010000288.1:0-7002 GCA_038534415.1 Bacteroidota bacterium
CCTTCGGACCAGCACATCTGTATTACGAATTTTGACCAATTCCAGCGGACGGCCACTAAACCAAAAAATATCTCCGGGTTTGAGACCTGAAACAAAACTTTCTTCGACTGTACCTAATCGCCCCCCTTTGACATATTTGATGGTCATGCTGATATCACTCACGATCGTACCGATGGAAAGCCGATGCTGACGAGCGATTTGTTTGTTATTGACTCTATAAGTACCGTCTTCTTCTATCTCGATCTTGTGATAATTCTCGTAGGCAAAGAGTGATTTGCCGCCAGTGGTGAGAAAATCCAGCATCCAATTGTATGCTTCTCGACTCAAATCTTGATAGCAATAAGTTTGAATGACTTCCTGATAGACCTCTTCTGGCTTGAAGCCATCGGCTACAGCCAAGCTGACAAGGTATTGGAGCAGCACATCATGGGCTTGTACCACTGGAACCCGTGATTCGATCACATTATTGGCTACTGCTTCACGTAGGGCTGCTGCCTCTATCAATTCTAGTGAATGCGTAGGCACAAAATAGATCTTACTCAAGGCTCCCGGCCGATGGCCGCTACGACCGGCGCGTTGCACGAAGCGCGCAACCCCCTTAGGACCGCCGATCTGAATAATGGTCTCCACGGGTCTGAAATCTACCCCTAGGTCCAAAGAAGAGGTACAAACCACGACTTTGAGTTGTTCGTTGTGGAGGGCATTTTCTACCCAATTGCGGAGTTTACGGTCGATGGCCCCGTGGTGCATAGCGATGATCCCCGCAAAATCTGGATAGGCTTCAAGCAAGACTTGATACCAAATTTCGCATTGGGCGCGGGTATTGGTGAAGATCAAGCTAGAGCGACTTTGCTTGAGGATGGGGATGATCTTGTCTACCATCGTGATGCCAAGGTGGCCTGACCAAGGGAATCGTTCGATGGTATCGGGCAAAAGCGACTGTACTTCAATCTGCTTTTTGATCTTAGCTTGGACGAGTTGGTAGGGGCGTTCTTGCTTCGCAGAACCCAGGAGCACATCCATGGCTTGGTCAATATTGCCTATGGTGGCCGAAATACCCCAAATTCTCAGTTTTGGGGAAATGCTGCGCAGATGAGCGATGGCTAACTCCATTTGTACGCCACGCTTGCTGCCCAAGAGTTCATGCCATTCGTCCACCACGACGAGTTTAAGGCCTTGAAAAAGCTTTGAGTGTCCCTTACTCGCAAAGAGTACATGTAGGCTTTCAGGAGTCGTTATCAGCCCATGGGGCATGCTCCGTTTTTGCTTTTGCTTTTGAGAGGAGGAAGTGTCGCCAGTACGGGTTTCGATACGCCAATCTAGGCCCATTTCTGCGGTCGCAGAACGCGTAGCCTGTAAAATATCTTGGCTCAATGCTCTTAAGGGGGTAATCCAGATAACTTGTAAGCCCTTGGCTGGCTTCTGGGATTTCTCGCGTTCGGCCAAGGCCGTCAACAACATCGGCATCCACATCGCAAGCGTCTTGCCACTGCCGGTTGGCGCATTGAGGATGCCATTCTTGCCTTCAAGATACTCACGGATCATTTCCTCTTGAAAAGGAAACATCTGCCATCCGCGGCTTGCGTACCAATCTTTTGCCTTTTGCAGGGCTTGCTCCATAGATTTCCAACTAGGAAGGGCAATTAGGGTTTAAGTTTTTGTGCAGGGACTACAACCTTTTGTCAAAAAATCTTTCTTTGCCTAAGATAACACAAGCCTAAATATAGTCTTATGAAACCTACTCTCACCCTACTAATGTTCTCCTTATTGATCAGTTTGGGCTGCAGCAGCCATAAAGCGGCCTTTGCAGGCAAAGCCTGGGAAGTGGAGGACGATTCCTTTGACCAAGGCAAATTAGATGCGCTTACCCAATTTGTCCAAGATAGCCTGAATACGACGGGTATAGTGGCCATCCATAAAGGTAAAATGGTCTATCAATATGGCAATATCAAAAAAGTCAGTTATATCGCCTCCTGCCGTAAGAGTGTATTGAGCATGCTCTATGGCAAACATATCGAAAATGGGACCATTGACTTGCAGCAAAGCATAGGGGAGTTAGGCATTACTGAGGAAGGAGGGTTGTTGCCCATCGAACAGCAGGCGACGGTAGACCATATTATCACTTCGCGCTCTGGAGTGTTTCACATCGCTTCTAATGGTGGCTATGACAAAGGTAATTTTAAGGAACGAGGAGCTGCGCAGCCCGGTGATTACTTTGTGTACAACAATTGGGACTTCAATGTAGCGGGTGCAATCTTGGAGCAAAAGACTGGAAAAACGGTCTATGAAGAAATTGAGGCACAATTGGCGATCCCCTTGGGGTTTGAAGATTGGAATATCAAAAATCAGCGGAAGAGTGGAGATACCAAAAAGTCTCAATACAAGGCTTATCATATGTATTTCTCTACCCGCGACATGGCCAAGATCGGGCAATTGATGCTCAATGAGGGCAAATGGAACGGCAAACAGCTGATCTCCAAAGAGTGGATCAAAAAGTCTACTCGCATGGTGACACCGCGCGATACGGTCATGGCGAGAAGAGGCTGGTCCCACCCCTCGGTACCCGAATACAGCTATAGCTATATGTGGTGGCTGATCGAAAATTTTAAGGAAAACGCCATCTATGATGGGGCCTATACTGCTTCCGGTTATGGCGGTCAATACATCACCGTTATCCCCAAATTAGACTTGGTGATTGCCCATAAAACAGTGCTAAATATCCCTTCTAAGCTCGGATGGGCTTATAAGGCGACTTATGAAGGCCAGTACTTTGAGATCGTTGATCAAATTGTCAATGCCATAAACTAAAATCCAACTTATTCTAAACTTCAGAGGGAGTGGCAGGGCGCAAATCGTTCCGATTATTCATAATCCGATCCCGGTGCTCAAGACCCCATTCGCGCATTACAGCAATGACCTTATCAAGTGATTGGCCCTCTTCGGTCAGGCTATACTCTACACTTACAGGGGTTGTACTATAAACAGTTCTCTTGACCAAGCCATTGGCTTCAAGGTCCTTTAACTCTTTTGAAAGCATGCGCGGGCTAATCCCCTCAAGCTGGCGCTCTAACTCATTGAAACGCTTGTTGCCCAAAGATAAAACGACAATTACTGGTAGTTTCCATTTACTACCAATAATCTCAATTACATCTCTAATTGGGCGAATGAACCTTTTGCACTCTTGTTTTTCCATTGATGTAAGTGCTTGATCGTGAAGTCGCTATACTTTTGTTTACTACTATACAAAAGTATAGTAATATACTTTGTATAGTGAAGTTAACTAGATTTATGTCTCAAATCAATAAGTCTTAACAATTAAAATCACCGTATGAAAGTATTAGTGTATGGGGCCAGCGGGTCTCAGGCGAGCCCTGTTGTCTCCGAACTGATCAACCAAGGGCATGATGTGCGTGCTTTTTCAAGAGATAAAGCTAAAGCTGCACCAAGGATTCATCCTAAAGCAGAAATCTTTGAAGGGGATATGCTTGATTTTGACGCCACTTTAAAGGCAAGCCAAGGCATGGAGGCGATTGCATTGCATATACCAACCTTTATGGGCAATCAGTACCAAGCGGCCCAAAATGCCATTAAAGCGGCTCAGAATGCTGGAATAAAATTAATCGTTTGGAATGCCTCAGGGGTGATTTTGCCCGAACGAATTGGTAATCCTACCCAAGATATCCGCTTAGATGTGAAAGCATTATTAGAGGAAAGCGAGATCCCCAATGTCATATTACAGCCAACCGTTTATGCAGAAAATTTATTAGGCCCTTGGACCGCGCCCTTCGTCAAAGAACAAGCAAAAGTAGCTTATCCTACACCTGCTGACTTCGAGATTGCCTGGCTTCCTAGTATTGATATGGCCAAACTAATGGTCGCTGCTTTGACAAAGCCAGAGTTAGTCGGAAAAGGTTTCGTCATAAGTGGAAAACAAAACTACTCCGGTCTCAAACTCGCAAAAGTTTTTGAAGAAGCCTTGGGCCGCCCGATCGAGTATTATGCTATGCCGCCCTCTGAGTTTGGGCAAATCTTAGATTCCATTATGGGACCAGGGGCAGGGGCAGCCATCGCTAAAGAATATCAAGCAATTTGGGATGGAAAAGCTAAACCCACTATGGCAGTCGAGATGCAAGCCATCCTCGACCTTTTTGAGGTAGAGTTTACCGATCTTGCCGATTGGATCAAATCCTACGAAAAACTATTTAGCTAGCTCTTTTGTGGGGCTCAAGTCTATGTGCGTTATGAGCCATAAAGGATTCTTGAAAATGATGCTTCCGCTCAGCAAATTGTGCTGGCTTTTTTGACAAAAAGCCAGCACAATTTGTTTTTCACTATTAAATTGAGCCTCCATCCCGTATTTGATAACAATTATGAATCACGAATCCTTAGCAGCCTTTTGGTCCAATCGGTATAATGAGAATATGACGGGTTGGGACATCGGCAGCCCTTCGACTCCCTTGGTAGAGTATTTTGATCAGTTGGAGGATAAAACGCTCAAAATTTTGATACCGGGTGCAGGCAATGCTTATGAGGCCGAATACCTCTGGCAGCAGGGCTTTGTCAATGTACATGTGCTCGATATCGCCCCCCAACCCTTAGCCGCTTTGCAAAAGCGTGTGCCCGATTTTCCGGCTGCTCAATTGATTCAGGCCAATTTCTTTGAGCATCAAGCTGCTTATGATCTGATCGTCGAGCAAACTTTTTTTTGCTCATTTGAGCCAAGCAAAAGCAATCGTTTGGCTTACGCTCAGAAAATAGCAGAGCTATTAACTCCTAGCGGTAAATTAGTTGGCCTATGGTTCAATCATCCCCTATTTGAAGGCGCAAAAAGACCTTTTGGAGGGACAAAAGAGGAATACCTTAGCTATTTTACCCCTCATTTTGAAACCCAAAACTTTGAGGAAAGTTATAACTCTATTCCTCCAAGACAAGGGCGGGAATTATTTGGCATTTTTGTGCGCAAATAAGGCACTCAGCAGTCTATCAACCTTTAGCCCCCATCTGTGAAAGCAATTCTCTATTTCTCGCTAGCAGCAGTCTTTTGGGGCTTGAATTTTCATTTTGCCAAGCTGATGCTGGCCGAGACAGACTTTCTAGAGGCGGGCTTTTGGCGCTTTTTATTTGCGGTATCTCCCTTACTTTTATGGGTCTTGAAAGACTTTCCCACTTGGGCGATCATCCGAGAAAATTTGCTCGGAATCAGCCTCATTGGGGTGCTGGGGCTCTTTGGCTTTAATCTGTTTTTCTTCTTGGGCATGGTAAATAGCCCCGCGATCAATGGTGCGCTGATCATCAATATTACGCCCATTTTGACTCTCTTGCTTTCGCGAGTGATGCTCAAAACGCCACTGCGGAGAAATCAACTCATTGGCGTTGGAATCTCCTTATTTGGCGTGATTTTTTTGATCACTAAGGGCGATCTGACCAATCTCCTACAACTGGGATTTAGTGGGAGCGACCTGCTCTTATTGGGAGCGAGTATGTCTTTTGCCTTGCAAAACGTTTGGTTTAAGCAATATGGGCAGAAGATCCCCAATCGGACTTTTACCTTTTTGACCAACTCATTATGTCTGATTTGCTTCGTCTTGGTACTGCCTTTTTCGGGCATAGAGAGCAGTGGGAGCCTTTCGACGAGCTATTGGGGAGCAGCATTAGGGATCGGTTTACTGGGTACTTCGGTCGCTTACTATTTTTGGAATGAGGGCATACAACTGACCAGTGCCAATCAGGCCAGCATCTTTAGCAATCTGATTCCGCTTTCGACGGCTATTTTTTCTATCCTCCTCGGAGAACGCTTATTCACTTATCACTGGATTAGCGGTGCGATCATCATTTTGGGCGTGATCGTTTTGCAAGTAAAAAAGCAAAAGCCAAGCGAAGCCTCGACAAAATCCTAAATTTTGACCAAATTATAGTCTCAAATATTAGTACAACATGAGCGATAGATATTCAGACCTATTTGAAAAAGTCTGCCTTGAAAGTGAATTAGAAATTGAAGATATCCTCGATCGTCGTTTGACTCGATCCGAAAAGGTCCAGCTGCGCAAAACCTGCTCTATCCGTATGATAGAGACCTTGATGGACGATCTGAAGCATGCTCCCTCACGAGAAGATGCCGAAGCCTCTGTCCGCAACTGGCGTCAATATGACCGCGTATTTGATCACAACATTGACGAACTCGTCGAAAATGCCGATGAACATTTGTCGCTAGCACTCTCCAATTCGCAAATCCATATGTTGCGTAGTAGAGGAACCGGCAAAGACGTACTCTATCTCCAAGAACTCGTCAAGGAAGGGACAAAAGACGGACTCATCGGTAAAATCCGAAAAATGCAGGCCAAAAAAGATATCGAGGAATATCTAGAAGGCTTGTAATAAGGCTAAAAGTATCTAACAGAGATAGGCTCATTTGCCTATCTCTGAATCTATAATATGCATCATCGCGTGGATGAGCTTGTTCTTGCGTAGATTTACTTCAGCAGCGGGTATAAGATCAAACTTTTCCTTATGGCTGAGCTCATGAAAGGCCGCGGATTGGTGGATTGCCAAATTTAGCCCTTGCTCATTCCCGACTTGCTTAAGGTATACCAATAGTTTTTCGAGACAATCCGCAATTCGATTGCTTGCCAATAGTGCTTTCAGTTCTGTCTTAAGAGCGGATTGATCCGTCTGCGGAGCAGGCTTCTCTGGATCTGCACCTGATCTTGCATTTCGGCCTACAGCTCCGATTTTGGAGTTGTTAAAAACGTATTTGTCGCCTTTTACTTCGTCTCCCATAGTTTTATGTTTAACCTACTCGTTCGACCTGAGAATCATTAAACTCATATTTGTCTCCTTTGATTCTATCGCCTTCGAAGACAAAAGTGTGATTGATCGGACGATCGCTTTCAATGGCGAGCGTAATGGTCTCTAACAGATAGTCTACTCCCTTTTTATCCTTACTCAAAAAATAATGTTTGCTGCCAGAGGTAAGCTCGATAGTAAGGCCAAATAGATCGGGTC
>JBCAWW010000289.1:0-6997 GCA_038534415.1 Bacteroidota bacterium
GGTTGCTCGCTACAAACTCATCAGGAAAGCCCCACATCTCTTTAGCCGCTCGATTGGCAATCAATAAATTTAGATCAGCATCCATAAACAAGACTCCGTATTCGATATTGTTGAGCACCATCTCGAAGCGAGTTTTCATGCTCTCAATTGTCTCATAGGACTGATCACTTTGGCTGAGTAGACTTTGATTCTCGAGTGTGCGAGAAAGTAGAGACGATATCTGGCTTAATAGATGTTTGTGCTCATCCGTAAAGCCGTGGGCTTTGTCTTTGGCGATGTTTAGGCTCCCAATTACTTCCTTATTCCTAAAAATGGGCATGCTCATGCTAGAGCGCATACCTAATTTGAGTAGGATGGGATTTTCAGCAAAATCCTCAGCATTAATGCTTGCTTGATATAAAAGAGATCTCGATTGGTTGAGTTTATACAAGCAGGTCCGGGCCAAAGGTAGACGGAGCGTTTTGTTCGGACCCTGTTGAGCACCTTTTGCCCCAAATAGGACAAGTTCATTTGTGGGTTTTTCGATCAAGGCCAAACTGCAGCGGCTAGAATCCATGATGAGATCCAAATAGTTTATACTTGTATCAAAAGCCTCTGCATAGGTAGTCGTTTCACTCAGTTTTACGGCCAACTCATTGAGCAAAATCAGACGACGACTTTGTGCTTGGGAGTGGGCTAGTGCCTGCTTAGTCTGGGCTACTAGCCTCTGATTTTCGATGGTACTCGCTAGTAGAGTCGCAATCTGATTTAAAATCTGGAGGTCAAAGTCATCATAATTTTCTGCTACATCATAAAAGAGATTGAGACTTCCTACCGACTTGCCTCCGGTAATCAAAGGTGCTGCAATACCCGAAAGTATGTTTTGTTCTCTAAAGAGGGGGAATTCTTGTTTATAGCCAATCGCTTCATTGCTCAAGATTGAGCCGCGCTGGGATAAGATAACCTGGCCAATTTGACTCGTCTCTGTATCTAAATGAAATAGGGCCTCTCCCAAACCCTCGCTAGGGTCTAATAGCCTGAAGTCTAAAGCTTCTGTTCCTGACTCCCAATGGCAAATACTTACAATCTTCCCCGCTAAGATACAGGGTGCTTTGGCCGCAATGACTTTATAAACTTCATCAATTGAATTGACCTTGCTTAGCTTTTCTGCTAGCTCATGTAGCAGTTCATGACGAGCAATAATGGTTTTGAGAGCAATATTGGGGACCGGAGACGCCATTTCGGTGATTAAACAGATAGATAAATAGGGATGTCATAATATCTATCCGTAGACACAGAAAATGAATTCAAATTAGGCCGAAACACTACACCTATTTGCTGCTCATTTTTTCACCCGGATGATATGTCCTGAGGGCGCGTTTCTCGACCTCTTCTCGGTAGTAAGCTACGTCCTTAAACTGATGATCTGCATAGCTTTGGGCTTGATCAATAAAGTGCGGCGAGTCTGGATCCCCGCTTTGGCCGCCAGCGAGTAGGCTTTTGGCCTTGACCTTCTCCCCAAACTCAACCACTGCCACAAAGCTATTGCCGCGGGTGCCATAGATTTTTTTGGTCTGCTGCGCAGAACGCATCCCATAAGCGGCCAAAGCCCCCCAAGTAGCAGAAGAAAGACCAACTGGGATGCTGGGTTTATCGTCGTCAAATTGTAAGTCAATATCACCACTGAGTCTTTGAAAGCGATTGATCTCTCCCCAAGGCGTATTCCAAGTGCCAAAGTCTGCTTCGATTTTGGCTACGGCTGCGCCGAACGCTTCTAAGCGTTCCCCGAAGGGTGCCTCCTCTCCCCAATACTGCTTGCGCTGCATATAGGTGAGCTGGCTTGGGGTCTGTTTACTTTGGAGACATTGCATGCCGTAGTAGTGCGCCAATGACATCGCCACAGACTCTTTGGACACCGCAAAGTCCCAATTACGGAGTACTTCGATGGCCTCTTTGAGTTTAGCGTTCTGCGGCGCAGAACGATCAAATGCCTCAATCAAACCGGGGATCATCACCTCAAAAGCGGGCAGATAAGGATCATAGGCCACCTCAATTAATTTGTCTAGGGTATAATCTTTCGTCTTACTCAAAAGGCGAATCGCGTGAACGCCTCGATAGTTTTCGCGGTCCAAAGACATATAGCGGGGATAATCTGCTCGCTTCGGACTATACTCGGCCGCTGAGGTAAAGGGCGTAGAATTACAATTTTGAATCCATCCGTTGGGAGGATTGAGTACGACAATCGCTTCGTCTACACTGTGCAAGCCTTGCCAATCGGTACTCGGATCACTACCACTCACCGGTTGCCGATAATTGAAATTGGTATCTCGCTTCGGGATAAAATTGCCGTGATAGTATGCGATATTGCCCCCGGCATCAGCGTAGACGGTATTGTTTGAGGAATTGGTGCGTGTATTCATCATCTCCCTAAAGGCTTCGTGTCCATCGAGTTTAGTACGAGTGTAGGACTGAGACAATGCTTTGACGGGTTCCCACATCATGGCGGTAGCCACCCATTTGTCTTCGATCATATGGGTGATAGGTCCATGATGGCTACGGTAGATCGGGAAAGTCTTTTCTTGCATCTGGCCATCTAGCAAATATTTGAGGGAGACGGATTGTGTTTCTATCTCTCGTTTTTCATCACCGTATTGGTAGTAATATTTGCCCTCCTCTTCGCTTATGTCTTCGACAAACTCATCGATCACATCTGTATAGGTCGAAGTATGCATCCAGCCCGTCTTTTCGTTGAAGCCTTGGTAGACAAAAAACTGCCCCCAAGTAACGGCGCCATAAGCATTGAGCCCTTCTTCGCTGACTACATGCACCTCACCACGGAAGTAAAAAGAGGTATGCGGATTGATCAATAACATCGCATCGCCAGACTTAGTGAGATCGCCAGAGATGGCAAAACCGTTGGAACCCTTGGGTTCTGCGAGTACGTCTGGATAGACGAGGCCATTGCCATACTGATTGAGTGCGAGTCCTTTGCCTCCTTCGTAGAACGCTTGGATCCGGCGAGTAGAAACTCGCTCAATATCACCACCAATCGAGCCTTCACTAAAGTACATGGGCATCCAGGGCTCAAAGTGGGTCAGCAGATCGGGTGTAACCTCGGGGTGGGTATGCAGATAAAAATTGATCCCATCAGCAAAGGCGACGCAGAGCGTTTTGAGCCAATCGGGACTACTTTCATAGGCCTCAATAGCTTCGGCTTGGGTCATAAATAGGCGAGCCCGTAGATCGCTATAAAGCATCTCTTCTCCTTCGACCTCAGCCAGCCGGCCTATGGCCCATACGTAGTTGCGTTCCACACGGTGGAAATCATCCTCACACTGCGCATAAAGTAAACCAAATACCGCATCGGCATCTGTCTTGCCATAGATATGAGGTACGCCAAAGTCGTCGCGAATGATGGTCGTATTGCTAGCATGAGATTGCCAGCGATCTAGCTCGACATTTTGGGTAGCGGGGTTGCAGGCGAGGAGGGGCAGTAAAAGGAAGAGAAGGCGATTCATAAGTATTTGTTAGGAAACGGACTTACATATATAAGGATAATCCTATTAAGTCTCCCGATTTCACAATCAGATAATACCGGCCTTATATCGTAGGGATAATTTGCTGCATACAACTACCACTATGCCAAATTGGATACGCAATCGATATACGATCACAGCTTTGTTGGTACTGATCTGCTGGACTGGTTTGGGTTTGATGTCCCCGCAAAAGACTAGCAAGCTCAAGGAGAGAGCTCTCTTGCAAGCGGAAGCTTTTTACCAACAGTGCGACACATTACGCTTAGCGTCAGATGCTTTTAAGTTTGGTAAAATCGACCAAAATGAGCTGAAACGAGAGCTTTTGGCCACTCGCCATGCTTATAAACGGATTGAATATCTCTGGGAATACCTGTATCCAAGCTATGCTGAGGAACATCTCAATGGTGCTCCCTTGCTTCATATCGAACGGCATGATACTAGACCTTTTGTGATCCCTCCTGAGGGGCTGCAAGTGCTTGACGAAATGATTTTTGCAGATAATGCTTCAGCAGAAAGTGCGCAAATATTGATTCTGGCGCAAAAACTAAAAACTGCTACTCAAAAACTCTTGATAGGTTTTCAAATCCGTGAGCTTAGTCCCTTTGAAATTCGTGAAGCACAACGAATGGAACTAATACGGATTTACACTTTGGGGCTAACGGGTTTTGATACTCCCGGATCGGGCAACGCTTTGGCTGAGGCAGGTAGCGCACTCGCAGAATTGGCCGTTGTCGACGAACTATTGTATGAGAAAAAAGACTTAAAACAAGAACTGAGAGCTAGTCAATTGTTTGAGGGAGCCATAAGTTATCTCAAAGAGCACACTGATTTTGATAGCTTCGATCGATTATATTTTCTGCAACAATATATTGATCCCTTATATGGGCACCTACTCAAGTTAGGGCCTTCCAATGGCAAAAGTAAGCTTGTCAGTAGTTGGAGACCTGAGAGTAAATCCCTTTTCGCAAAAGACTTTCTGGACCCCTATTTCTTTGCAGAACTCAATGAAATCGAAGATAATCAAGCAGTCCGTGAGCTAGGCAAACGACTATTTTTTGATCCAGATCTGAGTGCCTCTGCTAAGATGAGTTGCGGTAGTTGCCATCAAGCCAATCAGGCCTTTACTGATGCAAAGGCTAAGTCGATCAGTAATATTCAAGGGCAAAGTCTCTCCCGCAATACGCCCACTTTATTGAATGCAGTCTATGCGGACCGTTATTTTTACGATTTAAGAGCCTTTAGCCTCGAGCAACAAGCGGAGCATGTGATTTTCAATACTGATGAATTCAATTCGGCTTATGAAGAGATTCTAAGCAAGCTCACAGCTAAAGAACAATATCTTGTTAGTTTTGAAACCGCCTTTCCGAAGCAAGGCCTCAATCGAGAAAATCTTTCCAAGGCCTTGGCCTCCTATGTTTTATCTCTCCAATCATTTGATAGTCCTTTTGATCAGTACGCCCGTGGCGAACGCGAAACCATAGACCCGCTCGTTAAGCAAGGCTATAACCTCTTTATGGGAAAAGCCGCTTGCGGCACTTGTCATTTTGCGCCGACTTTTTCAGGCTTGGTGCCTCCATTTTACACCAAAAATGAAAGCGAAATTCTAGGCGTGCCCCAAACTCCATTTGTATTGCGCAAAGCTTTGGATGATGATTTGGGCCGCTATGCCAATGGTATTTATAGTGAGCAAGCCGATATATATCAGCGTTCGTTCAAAACTACCACCGTCCGCAATGTGGCAGAGACAGCTCCCTACTTTCACAATGGTTCATTTAAATCGCTCGAAAACGTAATTGATTTTTATCAAATCGGGGGGGGGAGTGGCTATGGACTTGACGTTTATAACCAAACCCTACCGACTAGCGCCTTAGATTTATCTGAGACTGAAAAAAAAGCCCTTGTTGCTTTTATGGAGGCCTTGTCGGACAATCCATTTTCGTCAACAACAAAATAAATATCAGTTCAGTAAGTGGACATAAGTATTCAGTACCAAGACTTTTATAAATGGCCCTTTTTGAGTCCTTGGGACTGTTTTTGTCCGTATTTACTACTCTATACTTTTGTCTCGGTACTTAGCAACTCCTGCCATTGTTATCCTCATGTTACATGAAGGAGATGGCCTTAGGCAACTTCAATAAATCCAGGATGTATTTGTTACATGAAAATGAAGATGAAATGACGAAAAAACGGGCTCATTCCTTTTTGGATGATTGTAATATATTGATAGTGAGTCGCTTGATGGTTTTGTGCTTATGCGTAATACTGCTGAATTTTCATGCTAAGTAAATAGTGACAGCACACTAAAATGTGAGATTGACCGCAGGAATTTACTGTTACTAATCTCTATCACTTCATGAAAAAAATTACTCTAGCGATCTGCTTGATGATGACACTCTTCGGAAGTAGTCTCATCGCTCAGGTGCAAAGTCTGCAAGTGCAGATCAACTCATCTTCGGATGATGCAGAAGAGCGCGGCGCCAACGCCGCCTCAAACCCTGGTCTTATGGACCTGACAAGTTCTGATATCGAATTGGTATTGGATGGGAGCGATGGCGACCAATACGTTGGTTTTCGCTTTGGAGGAATCAATATTCCACAAGGGGCAATGATCCTCAACGCTTACATTCAGTTTACGGTGGATGAAGATGATGATAGTACCGGTACTGTCATTTGGAGAGTCGAAGATGTCGATAACTCTACCACCTTTGGTGGCACTGCTTTTGATATCTCATCCCGTCCATTAATGGCTGACAGTGTCGTATGGAGCAATATCCCAGTTTGGGCTACTGTCGGTGCTGCTGGCCCTGATCAGCAAACTCCAGATTTATCTGTATTGATCCAGTCCATTGTCAATCGCCCTGCTTGGCAGAGTGGCAATGCTTTGAACTTGATTGGCTATGGTGATGGTGAGCGTGTCGCCGAATCCTATGATGGAGTGGCGTCTTCAGCTGCAGTACTAGTGGTTGATTATGTCGTGCCAGTTGTGGCGAGCTTTCCGGTCCTTACGGGTAATGATGATGCCGAAATGGATGTCGCTAATGGTGTGATGGATCTCGGAAGCTCTGACCTTGAACTTACGACTGATGGGAGTAGTCTTCAATTGATCGCAATGCGTTTTGACAATGTTAGCATCCCTTCTGGTTCTGTGATTCAAAATGCTTACCTACAATTTACGGTTGACGAGGTCAATACTACTGGCAATGTGGATGTCTATATTTCGATGGAGGATACTGATAATGCTGCCGCTATCACCAACACGATTGGTGAACTAGGAAATAGAAATTATCTAGATAGTGTCATCTGGAACGCACTACCTGCTTGGAATGCAGTGGGAGATGCGGGTTCTGCGCAGCAAAGCCCTAACATTTCAGGTTTATTGCAACAAGTAGTAGATCGTAGTGGTTGGGCCTCTGGCAACGCTGTTTTGGCTGCCATGATAGATCCATTTGTCTTGAGTGTGCCTGGATATAGCGGTAATGCGG
>JBCAWW010000290.1:0-6960 GCA_038534415.1 Bacteroidota bacterium
TTGCATCATAAGCAACAGAGAACTGATCGGCCGCCAATAATTGGGTCGAACAATTAAAGGAACGATTTGGTCTATTTTTTCAAATTTACGGGCTAAGGTCCAACTACCCCCTAATCCAAAAAGGATTGAGTTGACAAGAGCGTTTTCAAAGGCTGAGGATCTAGATTTGAAGAGAATGGCCTTATTGAGCCTTAGCAATTATGGTCAGAAAGTAAGCAAAAAAGAATGGAAGACTTTTGCCGATGAGCAGGCTCAGCAATACTTAATATATGAAGCCTTTCAAGAGGAAGGTCGACTCACAGATTTCCCTTTCAAGAAGCTAAAAGAAGAAGACTTAGCGAGAGCATATGTCTTAAATCAAATCTACCAAGAGGAAGACTTGGAGCCAGACAGTCTCATACTCATAGAAAGCCGCACCCTCTCCAATCAGGGGCAGGATCTTCGATTTTATGTCTATAAATTTGGCTGGCAATCCGAAGACGAATCTATCGGATATTGGCATTTAGGCCTCGCAGGAGGATTTGCGCTTGAAACTAAGCAGCCTATAATTGCCAAAGATCTTGGGCAACTTAATTGGGCCTATGATAAAGAGATAAAGCTCCAAGAGCGAATCGAGGGATTGTTTAAAAGGACGACAGACTTATTGCAGGAAGTCGAATAGTTTCAAATCTTTAGGTATTTCTACGGCTGGTGGTTTCAGGAAATATTTTTAACTTCTGAACTTTCATTCTCAACGCCCGGAAACATGTCCAAAAAACAGCTTCATGCCTTATTGGTAGGGATCAATAACTATCACCCTGCTAGCGTCAATGTCAATAATCTTGGAGGTAGCCTTACCGATGTACTAAGGATAGATGAGTATCTCCGCAACACCTTCTCTAATCACCCTGAATTCGAAGCCGTGAAGCCCAAAATGCTGATCGATGACGAAGCAACGCGTGATGGAGTAATCAAAGCCTTTCAAGCTACTACCTCAAAACTTAAGGCAGGAGACACCTTTTATTTTCATTACTCAGGCCATGGCTCGAGAGAAGCAGCTCCCCCTGAATTTGTAGAAGCGTTCGGCGAAGCCAAAAACGAAACTACCGTCCTCTACGATAGTCGTATTCCCGGCGGTATGGATCTAGCCGACAAAGAGCTAGCATTTTTGCTTTCTGAAATTCCAAAAGGGGTACATACCATCCTTACTTTTGACTGCTGTCATGCAGGTAGCGTTACACGGGAGATTGGCGAGTTGGGCAATAAAGTACGTTCGCGCCAGTCTTCAGATGCGACTCAGCAGCGGTCCATTGATACTTATATCGGCTCATACGCCGAACGCCATGCCGCGGGCCAAAGCCTAGATATTCCGCCCAGCGATCATTTGATGATTGCCGCTTGTCGCAATACAGAAAAAGCGCTCGAAATCAACGATTCGGGCCTTTTTACACAGACATTAATCAAGGCACTTGAATCTGATAATAGCGATCGCTCATACGCAGGTATCTACTCTCGTATCAATGCCATCGTCAAAAACTCAGCAAAAGACCAGCACCCTCAGTTTGAATATTATGGCGCAGTCAATCCCTTAGCAAACTTCCTTGAAGGCACAGTCAGCAGTTATCCTCCTACGCCAGAAGTCAACTATAGTATGGGGGAATGGAAAATGAATTTTGGGGCAATCGACGGTCTGCGTCAAAAAGAGGTTAGCAAAATGAAGCTTCCGATTTTTGTCGACGGCAAACCCAATGAGCCTATTGCACATGCAGAGATCAGCAATATTGGTTTGCAAACCTCCACGCTGAGAATGCTTGGCACTTCCCCCGCCAACAATCCCAACATTAGTCTTAGAGCAGGTGTTGCAGCCTTCCCTCTCAATGTCTACCTCCACAATCCCGATGGAGAAAAAACGTTCCGTGAAACGGTAGAAAAAGATAAAGGCTCTGGCATCTTACTCGTAAGTGGTCGCAATGAGGCCGAATATGAAGTGCGAATCGAGCAGGGAGGTTACCATATCCATCGGATTGATCCTGCGCAGTTGCTCTTTGGATTGGAAGCCCAGCACAAAGATGCCGCAGAGTATATGCTTGATCTCCTCAAAAAGATCGCAAAATGGGAGCGTATGATGACGCTTGAAAATCCTATCACGGATTTATCCAAGCAATCAGTCGCTTTAGAGTTATATATCGATGGACAAACAGAAGCCTATACAGAAGACTTATGGGTTGCCGAATATGGAGAAGACAAACGCGCAACGCCTTTCAATGTAAAGGCCAAAAATGGTTCCAATCGTCATCTATACCTCAACCTCCTCTATCTCTCACCTGAGATGGGGATAACGCTGGTCAATAAAAACACCAGTCAACAAACCACTGCTCCCGGAGCAAATGCGGACCTTTTTGCAGCTGCTGCCGGGATTGCCCAAGACAGTGTTGACCAAATTGAAAATCATTTAATGCTTGTCGCCTCTACAGAGCCTTTGGAAAATCATTTCTTTAGTCAAAGTGGTATCGATCCCGACGATTTTGGGCAAATACGACCGTGGAGTTCTAATCGCTCAGAAGGCCATCGCAACCTATTTGCGACAGAACCTAAAGCAGATTGGACCACCCGCATGATCACGATCAAAGTGATACGACCTAGTGCAAAGGTCAGCCAAAGTAGAGCCGTCATCAATCAGCTCGAAGTCGAAGGCCATAGTGGTTTCGAAGCCAAACTCAGTCTCCTAGATGTGCAGACTTCTACTCGTAGCATCGGGGCGGCGCCGCCAGTACATAAGGCGATTGCGGATATTCCGAACGCTTCTCTCCTTTCGCTTAAAGGCGAAAATCATCCGCCAAGCACCTTAGAGATTAGTGGTTTTGATGATGCAAGCGCGCTCAAAGACAATCCACTCAAGATCAAAATTCCTGCCCCAAAGACAGAAGAGGAAGCGATTATGCCCTTTACTTTTGATGGGGAATTTTTTCTTCCGGTAGGCGTTCCGCGAAGCGGTGATACTGAGGATGGTACTCAAACTTTTGACATCCATCACCTACCCGAAGAAAAACAAAAGACCCGAAGTCTAGGCAAAGCCCTTAAACTCTATTTCCTCAAAACCGCCTTGAGCAAAACGGTCAATCAACTGCGCCGAGTCATCTACTTAAAAGATGGAGAAATCGAACGCACCGAAGAAGGCCTTAGCGAAGCGATTGCGGGGGCAAATAAAATTTTGTTGGTCGTACATGGCATTATCGGCGATACTGCTGAGCTCGCCAAGAGTGTAAAATATACCCTGGATGAAGGCATATACGACCTCATCCTCACCTACGATTACGAAAATCTCTCTACTTCCATCTCTGTTACCGGCCAAAAACTCAAAGCCAAGCTGGTCGAACTAGGACTAGACGAGAAAGGAATTGATATCATGGCCCACTCCATGGGCGGATTGGTTTCACGCTGGATGATCGAAAAAGAAAATGGCGACCGCTTTGTCAATCGTTTGGTGATGCTCGGCACGCCGAACGCTGGTTCTCCTTTTTCCAAACTCGCACCGGCGATTCCGGCCTTAATCGCACTGGCGGCAAATTTCCAAAGCCCATTTTTAGGTCCTTTGGTTTATTTAATGCATTGGATGAATGATAGCCGTCAAATCAATAAAACCTTGGGACAGATGGACGCCGACTCGGACATCCTCAACGAACTCAATGCCGCAGATCCTCCTAAGACTACCTACACCATCATCGGTGGGAATGTGAGCAATTACCAAGGGGCAGATAGTGGCTCAATCGCGAGTTTATTGGAACGAATCACGATCGGAATCGGTAATCTTGCCAATTGGAAAAAAGATAATGATATCGCCGTAGAGCTGGCGAGTATCTTCCATCTACCTGAAGATGAGAGAGTAAAGCATATAGAAGTAGGCTCTCACCACCTGATTTATTTTACCCACGAAGACAGTGTGGCAGAATTGAAGCAGGTTTTGTAAAATAGTGGATCAATATTCCCTGCATGCAGCAAACGCCTTTGGTATTTCTTGCTTTTGCCCAAATCAGCTCCAATCATCTTGCGAAGCTGGGACAGGAGATGGATGCCATACATGAAGCTTTGCTGCCTTGGCAGGATCAACGAAGGCTGGAGATTCGTCCTCGTATGAGCGCCGATTTAGCGGTAATTTCTGCTATGATCGACGAGTTACGAGAACGAGTCTTCATTTTTCATTATGGTGGGCATGCCGGAGATAAGGCGCTACATCTAGCCGACGGCGTCAATCAGGCGCAAAGTATAGCTGCCCTATTTCAATTTTTGCCCAACATCAAGTTGGTATTTCTCAACGGCTGCGCTACCAAGGCACAAGTAGAAGCTTTTTGGGCTCATGGGGTCAAAATCGTGATTGCGACTTCGGTTCCGGTCAATGATGGTCGAGCCCAAAAGCTAGGAGCGGCCTTTTATAATGCCTTGGCAGCTGATTTTTGTATAGGCGACGCCTTCAAAAAAGCAGCCCTAACCTTAGAGGCAAAAGGAGAGTTTCCCAATGCCTACACCGGCAAACGCAACCTTTTTTATGAAGATGCGGAGACAGAAACCAAAGGCCTAGAATGGGACTTGTATGTAAAGCCGGGAGAAGAGGTCGCTTTGGATTGGAAGCTCAAAGACTTACCGTTCCTCGAAGAGGAAACCAGCCTAGACCTCCCAGCAGAAGAAACACCGGCACTCTACCAAAGACTAGAAAAGCTTAATTATAGTAAGCACGTACCCCTGCTGCGCCGTTATCTCTTACGACACGATATTGGCGCCTTCCTCATTCATGGTCCCCCTCGTTTCGGCCAGACCTGGCTTGCCAACAACCGGCTGACCGCTTTTCGAGAAATGAGTGGTTTGGACCTACCTAGAGCCATACAGTTAGGTTCTAGAGTCGCCACTCAATCAGAGCTGATTGAAGAAATCAAAAAGGTATTGCGCTTTGGAAGGGGCTTTGACAGTCTCGATGCTGAAATAGAAGTCATTAGTCAAAAGCTACTGGATCGCCTAAAAAATGGTCCTATTTTGATACGAGTCCATGAAGTGCAAGACTTCCTGCGCAATGGTTTCTTTACTCAGTTTATGGAGGAATTTTGGCAACCGCTGGCCCTACGCTTGGAAAGCTTGAAAAGCGAAACGGCAGAGCAGAGCTTTCATAAACTTGTCCTCTTACTCATCGAAGAAGAGGAAAGTATGGCCGAAGACGATCCTCAACTGATCAAGCAGATCCCCGATACTGCAGACTTTAGCAAGATACTCTTACTCCCAGATATACCTGCGGTCAATTTGGATGAGTTCAATCGATGGTTGGAGTGGGATTATAATGCTGACGCAAGCCTCTTTATGAATCAGTTTGCTGTATTGGGAGAGGCCGAAAAAGAGGCATGGTTAGGTGCAGAGGGCCAAATGCCTCCTGAAGCATTTATGGAAAAAATCTGCGATACTTTTGGATATTATTTTGATGTAAACGGACAAGGCCAGTGGGAACTGGTACCTTAAGCTAGAGATTATGAAATACGAAGGCAAAGCACTACAAAAGCCCTTTATTCGGGACGGGATCCAAGAAATCGATCCTTATTTCCCAGATCCTGAATTGGTGGAGGCAGTCAATCTTGCGCGCTATCTCAAGCGGCCTCTCCTCCTCATGGGCGAACCCGGCTGCGGCAAAACTCGGCTAGCAGAAGCCGTAGCTTTTGAGATTCATGGAGCTGACTACCATCAATACCTAGTGCCCTGGTACGTCAAGTCTACCACCAAAGCCAAAGATGGAGTTTATACCTTTGATGCCATTGCCCGCTTACGTCTGACAGAGTTAGAAAAAGACTCAGACGCCTTGCGTCAGCAGTTGCAGCTCGAAGGCAAGGAGCTAGAAGCATTCTACCTCAAAAACAATATCATCAGTAAGGGGCCTCTCAGCCAGGCTTTTGACCTTTCGAAAGCCGAAAAACCAGCCATTTTACTGATCGATGAAGTAGACAAGGCGGATATCGACTTCCCCAACGACCTACTCCTAGAGCTTGACAAGACCACTTACTATATCACGGAGACCAAGACCTACACCAAGCGCCTCAAAGCCGATTCACCGCTGATCATCATTACCTCCAATAATGAAAAAGAGCTACCTCCGGCTTTTTTGCGACGTTGTTTGTTCCATTACATCAAATTTCCCTTAGAACCTCAATTGCGTCAAATTTTGGATGGCCTCTTTGCTGAGGCGCCCACTGGTCTCAAAGAGGATAGTATCAAAGCTTTTGTCATGCTGCGCGAACGCTTGATTCAAGGCTTGAGCCAAAAGAAGTTATCGACTTCAGAATTGATCGACTGGTTTGACGCTCTGCAACATCAGCATCAAAATAACTTGAGCATTGACGGGCAGCCTATTGATCAGGCCCTTAAACAGACCATAGACGAACTTACTAAGCGTTCACCGAAGGTGCCCCTCCCCCTCCACCAAGTCCTACTCAAAAACTGGGAGGCCGTGCTTTCGATACTAGCAGAGAAAAAGGCAGAAAATTGACTCGATATCAATCCTATCTAACAAATAATATGTCTTCAAACACCCCCTTCGCGCCGCTCATCGACCTTCTTTTGAAGGAGAGAAGGTTAATGATTTTTGTCGAAAGTTTTGTGTTTGACTAATAAAGATGATTTAGCAGACTCAGCAATGACAATGCAAGAATAAAATATGCCCCCTCTCCCCTTATATCGCTTTTTTCAAGCCTTGCGCAAAGCCAATTTTGCCTTGGGCGTGTCTGATTATGGCCTATTGTTAGAGGCCCTAAATGGGGGCTATGGCTTGCAGAGTGAGGCTGATCTATTGCGGCTTTGCCGAACGCTTTGGTTCAAACCTGGTCAAAGTTGGGAGTTGTTTCAGACCCAGTTTTACCAGGCCTTAGCGGAGACCCAACAAACTACGCAGCAAGAAATATCTCCTATTACAGACGAAAAGGATCTTGTCTTAGAAAAGGACTCTTTTGAGGA
>JBCAWW010000291.1:0-6952 GCA_038534415.1 Bacteroidota bacterium
CAGGATTTAGTCTTCATCGAATTGGATGAGCCTCAAACTTGGGAAGCTACTTTATATACCCTTTCCGGTCAGCAGATCAGTGCAGTAAGCAGCCTAGGGGGAACGCAAGAGTCGCTCGATTTGAGCCCTTATGCCAATGGATTGTATATCCTTCGCATCAAAACCAAAGCGGGTATGATCAGCAAAAAAATAATGATTGCACGGTAAACCCTAACTACAAAATGCAATCGTAGCGACCCAATCCGCTTAAGGATATGGGTCGCTACTCGTTCTTTGTGTTCCGCAAGCCAATAGGTCACTTACTCCTATTGGCGTTTTTTTGTGGGTAGGCCTTTAAGAGGGAGACTGGGATTTTGATTACCGCTGCGCGGAACGCCATTTCGGGGCCCACCGGCAAAGAGATTCCATGTAGCGGCGCAACATTTTGCGCCAAGCGAGTCAAGCGTTTTGCGAAGCAAAAACCACCCTAAATTCTCGACTGATAAGTATAAAGCTCGAAGTAGCGGCCTTTTTTATCGATGAGCTCATCATGAGTACCGCGTTCCGCGATGCGGCCCTCCTCAATCACCAAAATCTGATCTGCCTTGCGGATGGTACTCAAGCGGTGGGCAATCACAAAGGTAGTGCGGCCCTCTAGTAAGTCGTTAAGACTTTGCTGGATATATTTTTCGCTCTCATTGTCGAGATTAGAGGTGGCCTCGTCCAATACCAATATCTGTGGATCAGCCAAAATCGCCCTTGCGATCGCGATTCGCTGCCTTTGTCCGCCCGACAATTTGACGCCGCGTTCCCCGATCAGGGTCTCTAATCCCTCTTCAAAACGATCTGCAAACTCGTTTACATAAGCCGCTTCGACCGCTGCGCGCAACTCCTCCTCTGTCGCCTCCGGGCGTGAAAAGAGGATATTGTCCTTGATTGTGCCTTCAAATAAAAAGTCATCTTGCAAGACCACTCCCAATTGAGCGCGATAACTGTCCAGAGTGAGTTTCGTGATGTCCTGCCCATCGACGGTGATCAACCCTTCGTCTGGACTCAAAAAGGAAGCTGCTAGACCTGCCAAAGTAGTCTTACCCGAGCCAGAAGTACCCACTAGAGCCGTTACCGAACCCGCCGGCGCATCAAAACTAATGCCGTGCAGGACCTCTTTATCCTCCTCATAGCCAAAACGGACGTTTTTAAACTTGATATCGCCTTTGACACGACCTATTTCGATCGTACGATTGGGATCTTCGTTTTCACGCTCCATATCAAGCAACTCCTGCGTCCGATCCAAACCTGCCAATGCCTCTGTCAACTGGCTACCAATATTGCTCATCTGGATGATCGGAAAGACCAAAACCGCCAAGAAAAGCACAAATGAAACGATCGTACCCCCTGAGATTGTACCCTCCTCTAGCATCGGGCCTGCTACAGCCATAATGGCGATAGTGGTAACCCCTGCCAAAAAGGTCCCCAAACTGCTCACAAAGGCAGTCGTGGTCAGAGAACTTTTAATATTTTCAAACAGTCTGATGACCCCTTTCCGAAATATGCTGACCTCTTGCTCCTCGGCATGAAAACCTTTGATCACGCGGATCCCTCCCAGCGACTCCGTCAAACGACCCGTCACATCGGCTTGTATCTTGCCACGATCTCTAAAAATCGGCCGGATCTTAGCAAAAGCGCGAAAAGAAACCACCCCAAAAACGATAAGCGGCACTAAGGAAACGAGCGTAAGCTGCCAACTATAATAGATCATCACGCCCAATGCGCCGATCGCGGTGATGAGCCCTCCGATGAGCTGGGTAAAACCCGTGCCGACCAGATTGCGAACTCCTTCTACGTCGGTCATGACGCGCGATACGAGATTACCGCTTTTGGTATTGTCAAAAAACCGGATCGGTAAGCGGAGGATTTGCTGCTGCACCTGAGAGCGTAGTTCAGCAATCATGTATTGTGCCTCTACACTCAGCAATTTGACCAAAAAGAAGGAGGTCAGGGCTTGTATCGTTACTGCCAGTACTACTATCCCCAAGATCGGGTAGAGTAGATCAAATTGTTGTTGCTCAAAAACTACATCGATCAAGTATTTGGGCGAATAAGGCAAGACAAAGCCAGCCAAGCGACTGATAAAAACCAAAAAGAGGCCAAATCCTAGCAGCTTGCGCCTTGGCCAGACGTAGGTCTTGAGTACCGCTTTGAGGGTGGTACGAGATTCTTTTTTAGGAGTAGAGGGTTTGCTCATAGTTCAGATGTGTCTTTGTAGGGGATCAACCCATTGGGCTTGGCAAAGGTGACAGTCAGACTTGGTATTTCCTATTGTAGCCGGAGTTTCATGCTCGCGTTGCGTCCGTCTGCTTGGAGTTGGAGCAGGTAGATGCCACTGGGGTAGTTGGCTAAGTTTAGTTTTATTTTTTGCTGCTGCGCGGAACGCTCAGTCAAGACCGTTTGCCCCTTCATATTGAGTAGGCTATACTGGATGTCAGCATATACTGCCCCTAGTTCAATGACAAAGCGATCATTTGATGGGTTGGGATAAGCCGCTAATTCCGTTTCAAAGCTATGATTGCTTATACTCAAGCCCGAGCTCACCGTAAAACAAGCAGAGGTATCTATGCAGCCGTTATCAGTGATTTGGACAGCATAGGAGCCGGGGTCATCAGGCACGAAAGTTTGCTGATTGGCGGCGAGGATTGGAGCAAAATTATTATTGCAATCCAGCCATTGATAGCTGACGCCTGTGGCTTGGGCTGTCAAATCTCGATTGACTTGTACTACGGCAGTATCAACTTCGACGATGGTGACATTGAGCGTCAAATATTCAAGACAGCCTTCTTGATTGGGGATGGTATCTTGATAGCTGCCGGAGCTCGTATAGGTATATTTGCCACTAGGACTAATATAAGGCCCACAAGAGATGATGGGCAAGGTAGTGGAGGTCGAATTGTCAATTTGTAAGCCTACAATCAGGATACTGTCGCAGCCTGCGGCATTGGTAAGCGTATCAAGATAAGAGCCCGAACTATACCAGACGTAATTGCCACTTGGACTCACCAAAGAGTCGCAGGCAGTTTCGAATATCGTTTCTGTACTGCTCATACCGATCAGCAGATTGATGGTGATCGTACTGTCGCAGCCGGTGCTATTAGGGATAATGTCTTGATAAGTACCCGAAACACTCCAAGTTTGCGTACCGCTAGGACTGGTATAACTCCCACAACTGACGGCTGAGATCACAGAGCCGGTATTGTTGCTGACCGTAAGGTTGATGGTCAATACGCTGTCACAGCCTGCGGCATTGGCAATGGTATCTTGATATATGCCCGATCCCAATAATATCTGCCCACTGGGCGAAGTATAAAAATCACAAGCAGATTCGCTAATGGTATCATAAGTCGTACCACTAATGTTGAGGTTGATCGTCAAGATACTATCACAACCTGCCGCATTGACAAGGGTATCGGGATACGTTCCACTGGTGGTAAAAACATAATTGCCGCTTGGACTCGTATAGGCCCCGCAGGCCGTCGCATTTATAGTGGCCATCGTTCCCGTACCGGGAGTTAGAGCTACCCCTTGCACCCAATTGGAAGTGGCACCGCTAAGCGCAAAGTTTTGCAGCGTACCATTGTTACTGGCTACTAAATCTGGCAGATTACTGACACCCGCATTATTGCCTCCCGCTATGCCTTCATCAAAATTATAGTAAGCCACCACTCCGTTGAGAGAGCAAAGTGATTGGTTGAAGTTTGCCGCAATTTGAGAAGGACTCAGCGCTATATCCCAAATCCGCACTTCGTCTATTGTCCCATCAAAATGCCTGGCGCCATCCATCCTTTGACCGATTCGCATATTACCAGATGCAGTATTGATCGGGGTCGGAATATTGCCAGAGATATCAAGTACCCCATCGACATAGAGCGAAAGTTGATTGGAGGCCGTGGGATCATATACGCCCACCACATAATGCCAAAGCCCATCATTGACGGCGATGCTACCACTCAAACCGCTGCCACTTACCTCTAGTCTGATGGCATCGCCCCACAGAACATTGAAGGTAAAGCGGCTCCCAGTAGCAAAGACCCCCCAATCGGTGATGATTTGTTGGACCCCACCATTGCTGGGATTGGCGTTGGCGGTAGTTTTGATCCAGGCCTCTACCGTACGCGGGGCAGTGCCAGTGATGCCGGGAAAAGTAGTTTGCACATAATCGTTGAGGCCGTCTAAATGGAGGGCGTTTTGGGTTGTGGGTGGTTGAGCGAAGGCTAGGCTAAAGCAAACCAAAGCTAAGCTCAGGAGAGGAAGTATCTTAAACATATTCGTAGCGTGTAATATCCCAATATACAAAGCCCTTGAAAATGTAGGCTTGGGTTTGGAGTAGAAAGTAGGAAGTAGCTAGTATTGAGTAGGCTATGCCTTACCGCTGCGCGGAACGATTCTCTTGAGCGTTGGAGATGAGCGTTCTGCGCAGCAGTAATACCAAACAGAAACCACGCCAGTAGACAGGCCAACTTTGTCTTTGTTCTCAGTACTTTCTACTCTATCCTCAAATAATAAATGTATCTTTTTGCTTCCTTGCTATTATGAGGCAAACGATACTACCGAAAACCACATATATCACTTGACGCCAGGCAAACGTACCTTGACCAAAGAGGAGCTGCAGCAAGAGCACCTTCTCGTCGAAGCAGCTAAAAAACAGCCGCGCCGCTTCGGTGTGCTGTATGAGCGCTACTACGAACAGATATTCCTGTTTGTATTTAAGCGTGTAGATCAAGAGGAAAGTGCCGCAGATGTCACTTCTCAAGTTTTCCTCAAGGCCATGAGCAATCTGAAGAAGTACCAATTTAGAGGGGTGCCTTTTTCGGCATGGCTGTACCGGATTGCTATCAATGAAGTCAATCAGTACTTCAGAGAAGCCAAATCAAAGCGGGCGATCAGCATGAAGTCTAGTGATATCGCCGATATCATGGATGAGGTGGAGGAGTTGCCGCAGGATGACAACATCCAACAAATGCTCGCTAGCCTCCAACTATTGAGGCCCGATGAGTTACAGATGATTGAACTGCGCTTTTTTGAAAAGCTAGCGTTCAAAGAGATCGCGGAGATATATAATATCACCGAAAACAACGCCAAGGTGCGCATGTATCGCCTCCTCGGCAAGATGAAAAAAATGATGGCAGGAGATAGTCAAAAGTCAGGAGTTAGGAGGACTCAATCCGGTGTTTAGACTGGTACTTCCGGTTTTGACCTAAGGCTAATTAGTTATGACCCAATACAAAGTACATATAGATAAACCATTACCTGATAGCAAACGCATCAAAGGACATCAAGACTTTGATACGCTTTACGATCAATATCAGGTAAATACACGCTTCCAGTTTTGGCGGCGACTCTACCAAAATCCGCGCTATTTTGCGGGTTTGGCAGCAGTCTTGGCGGTGATCTTTCTCGTCTATCAGGCGGTGGAAGAAGAGCGCATCATGGATTTGGCTTTTGTCAATCCACCCATCGAGCAAATAGATTATCAGAGCTTAGCGTTCTCCGTCGGAGAGCCGATAAACATAGAGACTGCGAGAATCCGCAATCTACAAATCCCAGCCCATGCTTTTGTTGACGCCAACGGCCAAGCCGTAATGGATAGTGTCGAAATACGCTTTCGCGAGCTTTATGACCCCATGGACTTTGCCCTCTTGGGGGTGCCTATGCAATATGATTCTAGTCAGCAATTGGTGGCCGCTGCCGGAGTGGATGTACAAGCATTCCGCCAAGGCGAACGCGTATTTCTCAAAGAAGGAGTGCTGATTGAGGCCGATATGGTCCTGCGGCTCGATGCCGATGATTTGGATTTGTATTATCTCGATACTACCGCCAGAAATTGGGCCGAGCGCGAAGGTTTGACACTCAAACCCATGATTGCAGCAAGTGTCCCTAAGCCCGAAAAGCCCATCCTATTGGCCCAAATCGAGCAAGAAGATCTCAATGGTATCACCAAGGCGAGTGCGGCACCCTTTAAGCCCGGAAAACCCTTTGGCGTCAAACTCAAAAATGCGACTGATTTTCCTCGCTTTGCCAATTATCAAAAGACCTATTGGGAGTATCTCGAAGGTCCCGGTTCCGACAATCCTTGGACCAGTGGCTTGATCACCGATGTTGGAGAGCAGGCCTGGGAGGATGTCAGAGTAGAGCGTTTGGGCGGCTCCGCCGAACGCTACCGTCTCCGCTTTGCGCGCCAAAGCAGTGATGGCAAAATCGAAATGCGCATGGTCGTAGCCCGTCCCTTGTTTGAGGCTCGGACCCAAGCACAAGCCAATGCTTATTATCAAGCTCAGTTAGATAAATATGAACAAGAAGTAGCCGTTTGGCAAAGTGAGCGTCAAGCCTTGCGTGAGCGCAAGGCACTCAAAGAACGTCTGCAAAACGAATATGCCCAAGCGCTCCGCCAATGGGAGCAAAGCAATACTGCTACGGAATCGCTAGACTCCACGCTTAGCCAAGACGAGCAATATCTTTATCACTTTACCATCGATCAGTTAGGTACTTATCAGATAGCCCAAAAGGTCAAAAGACCTGCCTTTGAACGTGCCATTTGGCTAGTCGATAGTGTAGGAGAGCCCCTTAACGGGGAACTCTTGGCCTTGGGTAAACAACCGGTCTTGCTTGCGGAGCCTCAAAGCACTCTTTTCCGAGGCCAATACCGTAATGATACCCTATTCTTTCCCAATGCCGTAACGGGGCAGCTCTTACTCGCAACCCCAAGCGGAGACATTGCGTATGTAGATCAACGAAATTGGGCTGATTTAAGCATTGAAAAAACGATTCAGTTTAAGCTAGTTGAACATGCAGTAGAGGTAGAAGAATTTCCCCTAAAATGATTCATCTGAAATGCGCTAAATGATGCGTTTTTTTCTTAGCTTGATAGTCCAGGGTCTTTCTTCAAACCTAATACACAATACATGAAAACCTTCTCTCCAAA
>JBCAWW010000292.1:0-6951 GCA_038534415.1 Bacteroidota bacterium
ATTTGAAGAGACAAAAGCCAAATTTATCATTAGAAACCTGCCGCCTTATGTGATTGGCTCTGAATCAAAATTGATTCAACTGTGCCAAAATCTATTAAGCAATGCCCTCAAGTTTCACCAACCTGATAGACAACTTCGCATTCAACTAAATTGTGTAGATGTAGGAGGCAAATGGCAGTTTTCAATTAGCGATAATGGACGAGGGATTCCCAAGCAGTTTCAAGACAAAATCTTCAACCTCTTTGAAAAACTCCACAATGGGCACGACATCAAGGGCTCTGGTATTGGCCTAGCACTTTGTAAACGCATTGTAGAGCAACACGGCGGAGAAATCTGGCTCGAATCGAGCGAAGGAGTTGGTACCACCTTTTTCTTCACTATACCTCAGAAAAAAATCAGTCCTGCTGACAATCTTCTAAATTAGCGACAATACTCTGGTGGCTCTCTTTACTCGTAGCGCCCCCCCATTCCATGCGGATAAAGTTGACCAAGGCGCTAAGTTCTACTTCCGTTATCAATTCATTGGCGGGCATAGGACGATCGTATACTCTGCCATTGACAGTAATCGTATCATTTTGGCCATAACGGATAATACAACTGAGTTCCCCCACACTTAAGCCTTGCAGATAATCAGCGTTCGCCAGAGGCGGCACTAACCCCCTTAAACCTTGACCACGCTCCATGTGGCAATTGCTACATTGTTGTAGGTATATTCTTTTTCCGGCCGACTCCGTCGAACGCCCAGACACGGACCACCAGATGCCGATGATCCCCATGACCAGCAAGGGCCATAAAAACCAACTAAGGGTTTTGAGCTTCATATTCTTGCTTCAAGCGCTCGATATCTACAATAAGGCGTTTTACATCCAAGGAATCCGTTCCATGATATACGCCACGTACACGTCGCTCCTTGTCTACCAGCGTGAATACATCCGTATGATAAAACCCGTCTTGGGAGTTGGGATCTTCATTAGCCGCCACAAAATAGCGCGCTCCCATGGCGTAAATACTATCCTTGTCTCCAGTCAAAAACCGCCAGTGATCACTCATCAGATCCAGATCGTCGGCATACTCTTTTAAGACTTCCACTGAGTCGTAATTAGGATCAATGGTGTGTGAGAGCAACATAATTTCCTCATCTTCGGCATAGACCTCATGCACCTTGAGCATTTGCTGTTTCATCTTGCGACAAATAGATAAGCAAGAGGTGAAGAAAAAGTCGGTCACATATATCTTACTATCTACAGATTCATCGGTTACCCAAGTACTATCCTGATCTACAAAGCCAAAGGCTGGAATCTTATAATAGATGGTATCCCCCTTATCGGAGATGATATTTTCCCCCAAATAGGGCAATGGCCCTGTTTCTGCAGCTTGTTCGCTGCCGCAGGCCCCAATTAGTAATGCTATAAAACCGAAAAGGATTGTTTTTCTCATTAGTTCAATTTGGCTAAGAGGGCTTCCACCTCAGCTTTAGCGGCCACCATATCAAGCTTGACCTTTTCTACATCAGATTTGAGGCCTTCTAAAGTCTCAACTGAAGCCACGCCATCCTTGCGAACCACTTCAGTCGCATAATCATTCATCCACGTCATCATCCCTTCATTAGCGGCATGTAAACGCCCAGAGAGATCTTTGATTTCGTCTTCTGTGGCAAATTCCCCACTTACTAATTGTTCTTTAGCTGCATCCAGCTCTTTCTTCAAATTATCAATAGGGCCCATCAACGGCATCACCTCATCGTGGATAGCAATCGCCTCCTCCTTTAGTTGTTCGATGGGGTCTACTTCAACAACGGCTTCACTATCGGCTTGTTTTGTCTCCCCACATGAAAACAAAAACGCAACGGGTAACAACATCAAAAAGTAACGCATATCTCTATTTGTATTTTAGCTTACAAATTTACACAAGTTTGCATAATAGCAGGAAAGATTGTTGATTTGATCTGCTGATCTTTATCAGTGCATTTTTTATCCAGAAGAGGCGAGAGATCAGGCTCTATGACCCTCTGGCAACCCCGCCCTCGGCGGAAAGGTGCCAATTCCTGCCTCAAATATGGAAGGTCCATAGGCGAGAAAGATAAACGGATTGCACGTCCCCCAATTCCATTTATCTATTTGTAATCATTCCGGAGCTTATCCCTTCGGGCAACGCTTGTAATTATGAAATTACATCTGCAGAGGCTAAATGATGCCTTTCATTATGAAGTAACAAACGAGTCTGGTCAAAGTATCCATTTGGATAGCAGCCCAGATTCTGGTGGTCACAATCTCGGTATGCGGCCCTTAGAGACCGTTATTGCAGCTTTATTGGGTTGTAGTAGCATTGATGTAGGCCTGATTCTCAAAAAGGGCAAGCAAGAAATAAGGGATTATAAGGTAGAGGCTCGCGCCGAACGCCGAGACGAGATCCCTAGGATTTTTACCAACATCTATTTGCATTTCCATCTCTATGGCGACATCGATCCGGCTCGGGCCGAACGCGCCATCCAGCTTTCGATGGATAAGTATTGTAGCGTTACCAAAATCCTCGAACCTACCGCCGATATCTATACTGAATTTACCATCCACCCTTAGTTTATCATGGATCAGCAATCCCAGTTTGAAACCCAGGCGATACGCACCCAAATAGATCGTTCGCAGCATCGCGAACATGCCGCTCCTCTTTATCTCACCTCTAGTTTTGTTTTTGAGGACGCCGAACAGATGCGCGCCATGTTTGCCAATGAAGTTTCTGGTAATATCTATTCTCGTTTCTCCAATCCAAATACGAGTGAGTTTGTGCAAAAGCTTTGCCTGCTCGAAGGAGCAGAAGATGGATATGCAACTGCCACCGGCATGTCGGGCATATTTACGGCCTTAGCCTCGCTTTGCCACAGTGGCGATCATATTTTGGCCTGTCGCTCTGTATTTGGGTCTACCCACTCAGTATTCACCAAACTTTTGCCACGTTGGCATATCAGCCATTCTTATGTTGACATTCACCAAACCCATAATTGGCAGGCTGCTATCCAGAGCAATACCAAGATCCTTTTTGTAGAAACCCCATCCAATCCAGCAGTAGACATCCTGGACTTAGAGTGGTTGGGAGCGTTCGCCAAGGCGAATAATCTGATCCTGATTGTCGATAATTGTTTTGCGACTCCTTATATACAACAACCCATCCGCTATGGGGCTGATTTGGTCCTACACTCAGCCACCAAATATATAGATGGGCAAGGCCGCGTGCTGGGCGGCGCTATCGTAGGAAGAGCGGATTTGATGGAGGAAGTGCGTTTGTTTGCGCGACATTCTGGTCCCGCTTTATCTCCCTTCAATGCTTGGGTACTATCCAAAAGCATAGAAACCTTAGCGGTTCGCATGGATCGTCATTGTAGTAATGCCCTCAAATTGGCGCAGATTCTTGAAGCCCACGAAGCCGTTAATCTTGTCAAATATCCATTTCTTCCCTCCCACCCTCAATACGAGATTGCTAAAAAACAAATGCGCCTTGGTGGTGGGATTGTCAGCTTTGAAGTAAAAGGAGGTTTAGCAAGAGGGCGTGCTTTTCTTGATGCCCTTAGTATGGCTTCTTTAACGGCCAACTTGGGAGATAGTAGGACAATTGCGACTCATCCTGCTTCTACCACTCATGCCAAACTACCCGAGGAAGACCGACTTGCAGTAGGCATTACCCCGGGTCTGATCAGGGTTTCTGTAGGTTTGGAGCATATTGATGATATCCTTCTCGATATCGAGCAGGCCTTAACAAAATCAAATAATTGGGTAGGTATCCCAAACTAATTGGAATACCTACCTCTTTTTATGTTACTCCTCTAGAGTTTTGTGAACCGCTGCACGGAACGATAAGTCTTAGCGTTGGTCGCTTTGAGGATATACGTACCCGCTGGTAAACTAGAAACGTCTAGCTGATATTGCTGTAGCCCTAGCTCAACGGATTGTTGTACACTTTGTAGCCTGCGACCATTGAGGTCAACAATTTCGATTTTCATGATCCCGTTTTCGGTAGCCTCATATTGCCAGGCTAGCTGCTCATTTGCGATAGGATTCGGAAATACAGACAATGCATTTCCGCGTTCGACGAAGACGGAAACCACTTCAGAGAGCGTCTTACTTCCATCTCGGTCTACCTGCCATAGGCGATAATAGTTACGGCCTTGATAAGGATTATGATCTAGGTACTGATAGGATTGGGCAATTTCACTAGTTCCAGCCCCAGGAAGCTCAGACAAACCTTCAAACTGTACACCATCACGTGAACGTTCCAGGATAAAGCGTTCATTGTCGACTTCCATAGCCGTTTCCCATGAAACCATCACCCTTTGATTGGGAGCGGTTTCGGCCTGAAAAGAGAGTAGGTTTACAGGTAGGACTGTACCAGTGATAGAGATATTATCAAAGGCAAAGCCATCTGATGGAAAAGGGAAATTGTCATACTGCTGGAACTTAATGCGCACATCAGCGCCAAGGGTGATGGCATTAACGGTCGCGAAGTTGGAGATGTTAATAGATTTATTGGCATAGGCCCCAGGAGAATTGACCCCAGTTAAATCAAATAATCTAAACCAATTGGTACCATCTACGCTCAAGGCTACGCCGTCAGCGTTTGTAGAGCCAGCAAAAGTCACGGGCATAAGATCATCTTCATCTCCAGACTCAAATTGATCAAAACTGAGCGTAATATTGCTAGCAAAGGTGGCATCAAAATGAAGAATGGCCTCGTTGAGTTTAAAATTAGTGTTGCTCCCAAACCAAGCATCCATCGTCAAATGATTGGTTCCACCCGCTGGACCAAAGGCGGTGTTAGGACGAATGCGACCCGCGCCGGGATAATTCAATTCCCAAGCCCGAGAAAAATTAGCGGTCTCCAGGCCATCTATAACATCTAAGCTGGCTGGAATAGGAGTGGGATAGATGGCTCTATAAACGTCGACCATACCAGCACCCGCAACGCTATCAACACCTGCTATCCCGACATCCGTAGTGCTACTGACCATAGTATTGTAAATCGCATCACGATTGGCAGCGGGGAAGGCTTGGCGTAAAATGGCCGCCATACCAGCAGCATGAGGGGCAGCGGCAGAAGTACCAAAAAAGTTAGGAAAACCATCTCCCTCTAAATCTGCTCCAAAAAACGTATTATTAGCTCCGTCGTTGGCAGCGAAATCAGGTTTCGCTCTTACAGCTGGAGCGCCTAAAGCCGTTCCGGTATTATCAAATAGGAAAGTACTCGGTCCATGTGAAGAAAAGTCTTCGGTTACCGCCTCCGAATAAAGGACTGCCGCAACTGCTACACATGAAACTGCGCCAGCATGCGGATTGACAGTGGGGCTTTGGGTGTCAAATTCATTGAGGGTATGGGTGCCAAAGTTCACATATTTAAGTCGGCCAGGATCTGGACCCCCAAATTTGGTGATAAATACATTATAAGTTTGTGGCAGTCCATCTACGGTACCATCGGTAAAAGTGACTAATTCAGATGGGATTTGGGAAAGAATATTATCATCATTTGCAACAGCAAGGATGGTAGTAGGAGGATCGTCAGTTATTACAAAATCCAGATCTGTATCTACTCCAGCGACAGTATACCATGGATCATCCCATTGGAGAGCAGCTCTAAATTGTTCCCCATCATTAAGGGTAAACTGTTGGTAAAAATCTACTCCCGCAGTAGGATCAAAATCTAGCGCGTCCGCAGTGGAAATAGGATCAACAGCGATGGTGGGAGCGGTATTTTCATAGGCCCGAACGGCCCGGTTACCAGCCGAAGAAAAGTAAATCGCATCGTTGAAAAGAGTAACGTTCTCAACGATTTGAGCGATAATTCCGTCTTGAAAAAAAGGTTCCTCAAGATAAACGATATCATCTACGATCACTCCACAGCCTACGGTAGCAAGGTTTTGAATATTAGCGGCAAAATTGGCTTCACCGCCAAAAGCTGTGGCAAAAAACAATCCCGCCCCTGGAGCAATATCATGCACAATCTCCAACATCGCTCGGCCCTCATCTGAGGTGCCATCGTCTTGAATCACCGTAACACCCGCTGCGGGCAAATCTCCGCTGGTAATCCCAGCAGCTGCCCCTCCCAAAAAGTCATAGCTATCGCTGAGTACACCGACATTTACCCCCGTGCCGTCAAAATTATCAGGAGCAGTTCCCCTAACGCGATAAGCCTGCATAGAGGTATCAGCTTGGCTGCTGACTGAGCCTGTATCGTTTAAAGGATTCGCGAAAGCAGTAGCACTGATTAGGCCATAAGCCTCTAATCCATCTAAGGCCAAAATCTCTTGAGGAGCCAAATACCCCTCAAGGAAGCGATATTCTGGGGCGCTGCCGGTTAAGACGAAGCCAATTTTTTCTAGTTCAGGCAAGAGTAATTCCGCTTGCTCGGTCTGAATCCGAATGCCCACCTTTTGGGTCAAAGGATCTAGATACTGTTTGAGATCAAAAGCTAAGGCAAGTTCTTCAGAGGAGACGAGGGCAGTAATGGGTAGCCCATTTTCCATCTGATAATGGCCAAGGATAAGATGCAAGCGATCGGCCAGACGGGTTTCGGAGTCCATCCGTATTTGTTTGGCTTGCTTTAACTGTTGCATTTGTTCAGCCAAGCTTTGGGCATTGAGGCTACCGAAGCAAAACAAAGTGGCAAATAGACATAGGGAAGTAATACGATGAAAATAGCTAGGAGCAGGCATATTCATTGGTTAATGGAGTGAGCTTCCAGTAGACAAAGATAGCTTTATTATCTACTTAGAATATTCAAATTAAAAACTAATCGACTTGGGTTTTATTCCACTTGTGAAAGGTATGTATCCTTTCCTTAATTCCCAAAACATCCTGACTGAAGGGAGAAATACTTTGCTTGAAGGTTCATTTTAGGCTTTCGGTTCTGGCTGGCATTTTCGGCAAATAAATGTCCCTCGACCTCCTACTACAATTCTTTCCAAAGGGG
>JBCAWW010000293.1:0-6941 GCA_038534415.1 Bacteroidota bacterium
TCTCCCACATAGCCTTTTAGCTGCTTCTTAGTCAGTTTGACCTGAGGGAGTAGGTCAGCAACATCTTCGCCAAGCTTTTGTAGCAAGGCAATGGGTTGAAAGTTGTCTTCATCCAAGGAACGAGCTTTTTTGAGGGCAGTAATGGCTTCAGTTTTTTGGCCTAGCTTGGCCAAAGCCTCACCATAGCGAAACCAACTATTTGAGGACTCAGGAAATAAGTTCGTCGCTTTCTTAAAAATCGGCAAGGCTAATTGAGTCTCTTCATCCATGACCAATTGCTGACCAATGGCATGCAGCTGCCGCTCTTTCCAATCAGCTTTGATTCCATATAGCTTTTGGATCTGCGCCTCGTAGTCGTCCAAAGCTTTGATCCCTTGAACACGAACCTTTTCGGACATCTCTTCGGTACGCCAATCCGCGAAAATAAATTGTAAGCCCTCATAGGTGCTTAAAAAAGGGACCGAGCCATGGGTCTCATCCGGCATGAGCTTAAATTCCCACTGAAAGTCGCTCAAACTGGCTTCTTCAAATAGGGCCGCTAATTTCCAAGCCCCTCCCAGCATATCACCGCCTTCATTGCCCATAGTCATATAAAGATGGCCTACGAGTTTTTCTTGCTCCTCAAAAAAACTTTTGCTCTGTTCAGAGACTAACTTTTGCTGATCCCACCAAAGACTCGGACTGATCGCCAGATAGGCATCAAAAATACCGGGATGATTGAGCAAAGTATGGATGGCAAATAGACCACCAAAGGAGTGGCCCACCAATAGTTTGTAATCGCTAGCCCTGTAATTTTTACCGATGAGAGGCATTAGTTCTTTTTCAATGAAGGCCAGCATATTATTTGCCCCCCCAGAAGTTGGGAAATCCTTTTTCATACTTTCTCCTTCAGGCGTCAGATCACGGCTGCGATCATCGGTATTGGGGATGCCTACAACAATCATTTCAGGGATGCGCCCGCTCCGAGTCAAAAAATCCACGCTAGCAGTTGTATGGTGAAAATTTCCCTTCCCATCTAGCAAATACATCACAGGGTAAGCCTTATCACTTTCGGCATAGCCTTCTGGCAGCGAGATGATGTAGGGCCTTTCTTGGCCTAAGATTTCTGATTGCAGGCTAAATGTCTCGCCTATACTGAATGCGTCGCTGCCATCTTGGGCAGACAGCATCAAATACGGTAAAGAAAGGAGAAGAAAAAGGGTAGTTCTGATGTGCATGGCAAAGTTGATTTTGCAATAAGGTAAAAAAAAGATGAGAAAACAGAGGGGTGGAAATAGCCTATTATGAGAGCTAGCGGGATCGGGGGTTCGTTTTTTGGCTGCTTCGCAGAACGCTCATTCTGGACGGCGCAAAATGTTCATTTTTGATGGCGCAAAATATTCATTTTAGACGGCGCAAAATATTGCGCCGCTACTTTTTGAATCTCCTTGTGGGTGAGTCCCGAAATCGGGATCCTGACTTTCCAATTGAAAAATCATTTGCGCAGCTATGATGCTTGGGACGCTGGCGAAATGCGTTCTGCGAAGCAGAAAGCCGATCATGTTTGTAAGCCACCTAAATAATTGACTTAGGATATAAATCGCCAAAATCACTCATTATGAGATAAGCGTTCTGCGAAGCAATACATAAAAAAGGAGGTCGCCCTTATCTAAACATGGACTTTATACTCCCCCAAGTGCGTTGGATGGAGGTAGGATTGTGGGAGACAGAGACATGAAAGCTCTGGGTTTTATTGCCGACGACTACTTGCAACTCATAATGGATGGTGCGAGAATCGGTTTTGAAAATCCCATCGTCCAGAAATTGATACTTGAGGTTGCCATTGGCAGAAACGGTCCCTACAAAGGTGTAGTCGGGTTCGTCATTCATTTTCCGAAAAAGGCGGTATTCGGAAACATTGTTTTCTGATTGAATTTCCCACTCGAGAAGAATATCGGAGCCATCTGTATTGATGTTGAAGTAATTCATCAAAACATTTTGCCCAAATCCGAGGGAACAAATTCCACAAAAGAACAGATATACTAGAAACGTCTTCTTCATGTTTAGATCAGATAGAACAAAAATAAGGCTTTGTTCAAGAAGAACAAACGCCTTTTGCGACTGTTCACGAAAACTTAACGTACAAAGTTGGGTCCTTTACATGTTTTTTACATAAAAAAAATCTACGGTTTAGGGAATGCTTTCCTTGTTTATGACATCTAAGTATGATAACCTAGGCTTAACAAATTTGTAACATTGATGCGCTATTTGACTCCTTTTGCCATGCTTATGAGCCTCCTTTTCCCTCAAATGGAGCTTGTAGGCCAAGATTTACCAGACGAGATGTGGTTTTCACCCGATGGGGAACGCTTAGTTCTGGGCGAGCGAGCGACGACTGGTTTTTATGATGAGGCTCAAATACCCGTCATTGAATTGACCTTTACACAAAATGATTATTGGACCCTGCTAACCAATAATTATGACACTGGGACCGATCTCATGGCGAGTGTGAGCATTGAAGGCGAGCCCTATGATAGTGTCGGGGTACGATTCAAGGGTGCAACTTCATATTTCTTAAACTTTGGGCAAAAGAAGTCTTTCAACATCTCCTTGGACTACCTCATTGACGATCAGGATCATAGAGGTTATGAAACGCTCAATTTGAATTGCCATTATGAAGACCCCTCTTATATGCGAGAGGTGTTTTTTAATTCTATCGGCAGGAACTATACCC
Organism: Bacteroidota bacterium; assembly: GCA_038534415.1. Taxonomy (GTDB): domain Bacteria; phylum Bacteroidota; class Bacteroidia; order J057; family J057; genus JBCAWW01. Next base: position 2,714 of record JBCAWW010000293.1, read on the forward strand.
CTGCTTTGAAAGGCAATTTTGCCATGCTAAAGATCAATGGACAAGACTTGGGAGTATATGCCAATATCCAACAACTCAATGGAGAATACCTCAAAGAGTGGTTTATGAGCAATGATGGTACACGCTGGCGGGCCTTGGACCCTAATTTTGGGGTGGGAGGTGGTGGACCAGGTGGTGGCGGTGGTCCTGGCGGAGGTGGTGGCCCTGGTGGTGGCGGCGGGGGTATCTTTGGGACTGGCGTCTCCACCCTTAACTACAATGGCGCAGATTCGAGTGATTACAATAGCAATTATACTCTCAAGCGTACCGAAAAGGCTGATCCTTGGTCAGACCTAATCAGAGCTACTGATAAACTCAACAACCTGCCGTTAAACCAATTGACTGATTCTCTGCCTCAATACCTAGATGTAGATAAAGCACTTTGGTTTCTAGCCCACGAAATCGTCTTTACAGACGAAGATAGCTATGTGCAAAAAGGCGGTATGGATTATTATGTCTATTGGGAACCCGAAACAGACCGAATCATTCCCTTGGAATATGACGGCAATAGCTGCATGAAATTCACCTCTAGCGGTTGGAGTCCCTTTTTCAATGAAAGTGATGCCCGCTACCCTTTGATGAACCGCTTATTTGCGGTACCGGCCCTGCGCCAGCGTTATTTGGCTCATGTACGGACTATCTTAGAAGAGTATTATGTAGTGAGTGAGACCCAAGCCAAAATAGATGCTTATGCTTCTTTGCTTGATAGCTTGGTGCAAGCTGATCCATATAAGATTTATTCATACAGCGAGTTTATTTCGGAGGTCAATAATCTCAAAAACTTTCTTAATACTCGCCACAATTTTCTCAGTATCGATAGCGAGATTAACGTTACGGGCCTCGACATTCTAGAGGTAGATTACGCTTCAAATGGCCAAAGTAAAGTGCCTCCTACGGCAGCCCAAGGAGTGCAAGTAAGTGCCCAATTTAGTGGTAGTGCTGGGCTAAATAAAGCTTATCTCTATTTTGGAACTGGCTGGGTGGGTACGTTCCACAAGGTGGAAATGCTCGACGACGGCAACCACAACGATGGGGCAGCAGGAGACGGTATCTATGGCGCAGATATCCCAGCCTATGGGGCAGGCACCTATGTGCGCTACTATATTGAAGCGATAGCCAACAATTCTTCCCTGACGGCCACTTATATGCCCAAAGGAGCTGAGCATGATGTATACGTCTATCAGGTCAAACTCAATAGCGCCAATAGCGATTTGGTGATCAATGAGTTTATGGCCTCCAACAACAATAGCGTGGCCGACAGTGAGGGAGATTATGATGATTGGATTGAGCTCTACAATATGGGTGCTAGCAGTATTGACCTAGGAGGCTACTTTTTGAGCGATGATGGTAGCAATCTCACCAAATGGCGTTTCCCCATCGGGACCACTATAGATGCCGGAGCTTATCTGATCGTTTGGGCTGACAATGACGCCAGTCAGAATACCAGTAGCGAATTACATGCTGATTTCAAGCTGTCATCTAGTGGAGAAGCCCTCTATCTGCTCAATAATGATAGCATGCTGGTGGATAGAATACTCTTTAGCGATCAAATCAGCGACCAAGGCTACGCCAGAGTTCCCAATGGCATTGGTGCATTTAGGAGTCAAAATTCAACTTTTGCCGACAATAATAATTTAGCGACTCCCATTGAAGAGGAAATAGCAGGTACAGCAAGTTTTAGACTTTACCCCAATCCAAGTACGATCAGTGTTTGGCTCAGCTTTGACCGCCCTAGTCCCAATGAGCAATTAAGGATCTATGACGTCCGGGGAAAACTTATCAAGCAGTTGACCGTGCAAAGTGAAATGAATATAGAGCTCAGCACTTGGGCAGCAGGTCTTTATTACGTCCAATATCAGGGAGTTAGTCAAAAACTTGTGGTTCAACCCTAGCTTTTTGCAAAAAACTTTGGCAATGCATTGAATAATTTAGGCAAATGCTATATATTTGCATCCTCAAAATGAACTAGGAACAATGAAAGAAGGAATCCATCCTACATACAGAGAAGTCGTTTTCAAAGATATTTCTACTGATTACGCCTTCGTATCTCGTTCGACTATCGAAACCAAAGAGACAATCACTTGGGAAGATGGCAACGAATACCCACTCGTGAAGCTGGAAATCAGCAGCGATTCTCACCCATTCTTTACGGGTAAGCAAAAGCTGGTTGACACCGCCGGACGTGTAGACAAGTTCTACTCTCGTTATGGTGGCAAGAAATATAAGAAGAGAGAAGAGGAGTAAAACCCTCATGCAAGAAATACAGGATAGCAGTTCTTTTGGACTGCTATTTTTGTTTTAATTTCAGCCTAAAATATTGGCAAATATGGCAGTAGTGCTGTTTGAAGATCACGGCCATCTTGATCTTCGTCCTTTTACCTATACTCGGCCGAGCTTTGACTTGCGTTGTGGCATCTTTACTGCCCTTGAACGTTGGCGGCTTTTGCTCCCTGAGCACTCCATTTCGGGTTTAGGCGTTGGCATCTTGCAAGTTCGATATCCACTCCCTCAAGGAGACAAAAAACATATCTGGATCAATGGCCGGCTCTTAGCCAATCAAAGCCTAGCTGCAGATATCACTCAAATTGCAGCTGACAGCTTTTGGCTAAATGAGGACGGAAGCCTTTTAGGGGCTCACTTCTCCCCCAGCCTACTACCAGCGGACTTTGATGGGGTCTTTTCCAAAGAACGCTTACTTGAGTGGGGATTACGCGAAGAGAGCCAAAATTGGAACGGCCCACAGCTGAGATTCCCCGAAGATATATTTAGGCAAAATGGAGACATGATTATCCATGATTTCCAATACCTCCCTCGCCTACACCCCCATCAGGCTATTCAAGATCGACACACGCGAATTTATGGCGCTGACAATATCTTTGCTCATCCTGATGTCAAGGTAAGAGCAGCGGTGCTGAACGCTGAAAATGGCCCGATCTATCTCGGTCCTAATAGTGAAGTACAAGAAGGAGCCGTCGTACGAGGCTCTCATGCCTTTATGGCCAATAGCCGGATCAATATGGGCGCCAAGATGCGTGGCGATACCACCGTAGGGCCTCAGTCCAAAATTGGTGGCGAAGTAACCAACTCCATGATCATGGGTTGTAGCAACAAAGGACATGAAGGATACCTTGGCAATTCGGTATTAGGGTACTGGTGTAATTTGGGGGCCGACACCAACACTTCTAACCTTAAAAACAATTACAGCAACGTCAAGGTCTGGCACCACAATAGTCGGCGATTTAGAGACACCGGAATGCAGTTTTGCGGGCTTATGATGGGCGACCACAGCAAGTGTGGAATCAACACAATGTTTAACACAGGCACCATGGTGGGGGTTTCTGCCAATATATTTGGATCAGGCTATCCGAGAACCTATATTCCGTCCTTTTCGTGGGGCGGTGCCTTTGGCTACACCACATATAGGCTCAAAAAAGCGCTAGATACCGCCGCTTTAGTGATGCCGCGTAAAGGCGGTCAGCTAGATGAAGCAGAGCAGCAAATTCTGGCTGAGATTTACGAACAAAGCGCCCCCGAAAGAACTTGGGAAAAAACTTAAATACAAATAAAAACATGCGCACATTAATCGCCGCTGGCAACTGGAAAATGAACCTCACTGCTGAGGCTGCCCAGTCGTTGGCTAGTGAAGTAGTTCAAAATTTTCAGGACGAGTATAATGGTCCTGCAGAAGTAATTATGGGAGTCCCTTTTCCCTATCTTCCCTTGATCCACCACTTGGTCAAAGACAATCCTAAGGTACACTTAGCCGCTCAGACCATCCACGAAGCCGACAAAGGGGCTTTTACGGGTGAAACTTCGGCTCAGATGCTTATCTCTGTTGGCGTAACCCACGTAATTATTGGCCACTCTGAGCGTCGTGCTATCTATGGCGAAGGCAATGCGCTACTCGCTTCTAAAACGGATCAGGCCCTAGCCAACGATCTCGTTCCAATCTTTTGTATCGGAGAAACCTTGGAGCAGCGCGAGGCAGGTCAGACCATCGCGGTTAATGCAGCGCAATTGAGTGAAGGGACTTTTCATCTTGATGCTGATGCATTCAGCAAAATAATCGTCGCATACGAACCTGTCTGGGCCATTGGCACCGGCAAAACGGCTTCTCCTGAGCAAGCTCAGGAAGTACACGCCGCCATTCGTGCTCAAATCAGTGAAAAATACGGGGCCGAAGTAGCAG
>JBCAWW010000294.1:0-6927 GCA_038534415.1 Bacteroidota bacterium
ATTTTTAGAGGATCAGGATATTGAGGTTTTGCCCATTTCTAATAAAAATATTTCCACATACATAAATTTACCCCTTCATCATCGAGATCCTTTTGACAGGATGATAATTGTCCAAGCAATTGAGGAGAACCTAAGCATTCTCGGGCCGGACGAAGTTTTTGATCAATACGCGATAAACTGCGATAAACAGAGAATGATAAAAAGATAAGTATAAAAAGAATGTCCAAAATAATTAATTTTGGACATTCAGTAAATTACAATATTTCACAGAGAGTGGGGGATTACTCAATTGATCCCCTAACGGGGGGAGGAGGTACAAAGTCCAAACACCCGCTCTTTTCAGTCGCTACTTTTTGCGTCCATCTGCTTGCGAAATCCTTTGGCTTTCGACGCACCTGGTCACAAAAAAATCCCCTCGCTATTGCTCGGGGATGTTTGGTCTTTGCAGAGAGTGGGGGATTCGAACCCCCGATACCCTTTTGAGGTATACACGCTTTCCAGGCGAGCCCGTTCGACCGCTCCGGCAACTCTCTGTAAGGGTTGGCAAATTTACATAAAGTATCCGAATTTGCAAGCTGTCAAATCAGGCGAATTTGCGGAGAAAACCGGCCTTACGCTGCCGCGCCACAGGAAGGCTCGCACCATTGCTCATCTCCACTAAGCCGCCATCCGTTTTACGAAATCGACGCACATACCGCAACTGTACCAAATAGGTCTGATGGATACGGTAAAATCCTTGCGTATGCAGCATGCCCTCATAATGTTTGAGCGTTTTGCTGATCAACTCCTTGCTGCCATCGGCTAAATAAAAGCGGGTATAATTACGATCAGCCTCTAGGTAAATAATATCCTTCAACTCCACGACTCTAAAGCCTTCGCTATTGGGAAGGACAATTCGTTCCACCTGCTCAGCGAGATATTGCTGCTGGAGCACTTCTAACTGTTCGGCGGAGATTTCGTTTTTGGTGTCTTGGAGTTCCGCGAAGCGGGTCAAAACCTCTGCTAACTCTGATCGCTTGATCGGTTTGAGGAGATAACTAAAAGCCGCAAACTGAAAAGCCCGCAATGCATACTGATTATAGGCTGTCACAAAGACCACTTCAAAGGGGCGTTCTTGCAAAGACAGTAACAAATCAAAACCTGTCCCTTTACGCATCTGGATATCGAGAAAGACGATATCAACCTCCACCTTCTCTAGCAGTGCTAATCCCGTATCCACATCATCGGCTTCTCCTACGATTTCTACCGCTTGCGGAACGCTTTCAATCGTTCTGCGAAGCAGAATACGAGCATCTTTTTCATCATCAATCAATACCGCCTTAATCATATCTTTTGTCCGTTCTTGCCTCAATATAGGGTTTCAGTACTTAGACATAGGTATTTAGTACAGGCAAAAATTGCCCTAAGACCCAAATGAGCTTGATATCCAACCGTCTTAATACTCAATACCTTTATCTTATTACTTACTTTTGCCCCTCTAGTCTTCTTCTCGCCATACCAAGGGCACCGTAAATCGTACTTCCGTGCCCTTAACCGCTCCCTGCTCATCTCGGCGTTCAGCAAGGCTGAGAGAACGCCCACTGCCCAAACGTTCCTCCAAAATCGTCAAAGCTTTCGGATCGTGGTCCAATTGGCGGTTGCGCCCAGCTTCTTCTAGCCCCACACCATCATCAATCACTCGTAAGTGTAGGACTGTATCCTCTGCCCAAATCTTCACCGAAATTTGCCCCTTCCCTCCTTTAGGTAAGATTCCGTGCCAGATCGCGTTTTCAGCTAAGGGTTGTAGGATCAGAGGAGGTACCATGATGTCATAAGTATCCAGAGATTCGTCAAGTTCAATATCATATTGAAAGCCATCATCCAAACGATGTTGCTCCATACGGAGATAGCGCTGCAGCATCATAATCTCCTCTTCGAGTGATATTTTTTCTTCACCAGAGTGATCCAAAATCCCTCGCAATAATTGCCCCAAATCTGCCACATAATCATTGGCCCGAAGCTGGTCTCCATCCTGATAAAGTCGCTGGATAGAATTGAGGGCATTGAAGATGAAGTGGGGATTCATGCGAGAACGCAAAAGCCGCTGTTGCAATTCCATGGACTTTTGGCGCTGACGCAGACGATTGCGTTGCATAAAAAGCCAGCCCAATAATGCTCCCAATACCAAAGCTCCTATCAGTATATAAATGATCAGCGTTCTGCGAGTAGCAGATTGTTGTACTAATAGGATCTCCAAATCTTGCGAAGCTTTTTCCTCCTTGAGATCTGCAATTTCCCGTTCTTGGCGTTCGGTCTTATACTTTTTTTCCAATTCGGCGATGGTGACCAAGTTTTCTTCATTGATCATGCTATCCCTAAGTTTGTGATAGCGCACTCGATACTCATAAGCTTGCTTATATAATCCGAGCTTGGCCAAGCTTTCATAATTCGCCATATAAGCCAAACGCCTCAGCATCTTATGTCCCAGCGAATCAGCTTGCTTGGTCCCTTTTTCAATTGCCCGGCGGCCTTCTTGCACCTTATCCTGTCGCACCAAAAAGGAGCCTAAATTGATCTGGGTTCGGACCTTGCCATCGTAGTCCTGAGACTTTTCATATAATTTGATGGCCTCTCGTAGGTGAAAAGCTGTCTTCTCAACATTTTCTTGCTGATCATACATTTGACCAAGATTATTGTGCGAAGAAGTAATACCGGGTATATCTTCAGTTTGCTCAAAAATCTCGAGCGCTTTTTGGGTATAATAAATAGCACTATCAAACTCATGTAGCCCATAATAGGCACCGCCTAAGACTTGATAAGAGTGAGCCATACCATTGGGGTTTTCCTGTTTTCTCCTCAATCGGAGAACGCTTCTTTGGGTCTCAATGGCCTTGTCAAAGTTTTCTAAACGAGCCCAGAGTGTGCTGACCACATTGGTAAGGGTGATTTCTTTGGAGAGGTCTCCTTTTTCCTGCGCTAATTGTACGCCCACCTGTAGGATTTCCATTGCCTCCGGCGAACGCCCTTTTTCGATCAAAAAATGGCTATAGAGATAGCGGGTACGGATATCTGTATCGATAGCCAGTTTATCATTTTTGCTGGCAGTAGCGCCTATTACCAAAGCCTGTTTGAAGTATTCCTCAGCCTCGGGGCGATATAGATTGGCAGCTGCGGAACCTAGCTTTTGATAAGCCTCTTGTTTGTAAAGGAGACGTTCATATTTTTCTGACCAATCAAAAATTCTTTGGGCTTGTTTCCATGCATATTCCCACTCATCTCTACTCAAATAGTAATCATAATGAATCGTTAGGGAATAAAACTGCCCTTTGGTAAACCCTAACGAATCCGCTAGACAAGCTACCTGATCTACCACGGCCAGCCCACTCGCAGGATTGCGAGCAAACAAATACTGCCCATAACGTAAGCCTGTCATCACTTTCATGGTGTCCTCTGGTAGCGTCAGCCAAAGGTTTTTCAGGCTATCGATATAGGCATTTTGCCCCAGCAGACTAGCGAGACTAAGCCAAAGTAAAAGACAAAAGCTACTCAGGGTTTTCATAGGGTTTGCGTTTCAGGCCTCTGCCAAAAAAGATATCCACTCGAAAGGAGCGGATATCTATACCGTCTTTTTAAAACGGCAATGGGGCTGGTTTTTAACTTTTTTTGCTTACATGATTGATGCCTTAAAGCATTGACTCTAAGGTAGTCGCTTCTATACTCTGCTTCAATGATGAATGATCCTTGGGTCATGCTCTTTGATTATTTGGTCGTACTTAATGATCCGCTTGAAATCTGAACTGGGATCAAGAGCTTCGCTTCCGTCCCGAGGATCTCCCCATGGGTATCCTTACGTTCTCGCAATTGAAAGGCCGATTCGATACCGAGACGTTCGTTGAGGATATTGAGGGCCTTAGGCTGATGGCGATCATGCCGCTTTTGTTGACTATGGCTGAGCCCGACGCCATTATCTACGATTTGACATTCTAGTTTGCCTTCGTTCCAACTAAAATTGATTTCAATCAGACCTTCTTTTTCCAAGGGGGCGATCCCATGCCAGATGGCATTTTCTACCAAAGGCTGCAAAATCAGAGGGGGCACTTGGGTCTGATAAGCATCAATCCCTTGCGGCAAATGCAAAGCATAGCGAAATCCATTCTCTAGACGATATTGCTCCATCCGGAGATAAAGCTCCAATGTGCGTAGCTCATCCACCAAAGGGATCCACTCTCGTCCCGACTGATCTAGGATATCATTCATTAGTTGCCCAAATCCTTCGAGATATTCGTTTGCGCGTTCCGTATCACGGTCCTGAAACAAACGCTGGATGGAGTTCAATGCATTGAACAAAAAGTGAGGGTTCATCTGGGAGCGCAAAAGGCGTTGTTGCAAATCTGTTTCCTGCGCTTTCTGGCCCAAACGTTGGCGATGCCAAAACCACCACCCCAAGAGCAGCGCCGTAGCAATCACCAAAATCAACACAATGATTATTGGTAAAAACTGATCGTTTTGCAGCCGACTCTGGACCAAAACGGCTTCTTGTTTCAATTTACTTTCTTGGAGCCGAGCTACTTCTTTTTGGGCTTTCTCCTCCTCAAACTTGGCCTCGATCTTTTCGAGTTTTAGCAGGCGCTCCTCACTCAAGGTGCTGTCCTTGACTTGATGATATTTGCTGAGGTATTGATAGGCTTCTTTGTGTTTTGCTTGCTGCTGTAGGGCTTCAGCGAGATTTTTATAGGCTAGGCGTTTCAAGAGGACATTGCCGATTTCTTGGGCCTGGGCTTCTCCTTGGCGGAGGTACTGTAACCCTAGACGAGTCTGCCCGAGCTTCACCTCCAATAGTCCCCAATTGAGTAAGGTCCGAACTCGGGATAAGCTTTCATTGGCGGTTTGGTAGATACTATGAGCCTCTTGATACAAAGGGCGGATTTTTTCCAGCTCACCTTTTTTTTCATATACGATGGCAAGATTGTTCGCACTTGCAGCCAAACCCATGATGTTTTTGATTTGGCGATCGTGCTTGATCGCCAAGCGGAAATAATACTCAGCACTATCCAACTGCCCCGATTGAGAGAAATAAACCCCCATATTTTGCTCTCCCACAGCTATTTGCGGCAGGTGATTGCGTTCCTTGCGAAAAGCATAAGCTTTACGAAAATAGGGTTCTGCCTTATGAGGCTGCTCAGTTTCTAGCCAAAGTTTGCCTAGCATGCTGTAGTAAGGGATGAGGCTTCGGCGTTCTCTCGCTGTTGTATCTCCTTTGGCGGAGATCACACTTTCTAGTTGGGTGAGGGCCTCTTCATAGCGACCTTCATCCTGTAACCAGATTGCATAGTAATATTGTACTCTCTCTAGGTAGCTCTTTTTGCTGATGGCTGTGGCCGCTTCTAAAGCAGCGATAAAATATGTTTCTGTTTGCGGAAGGGCCAATCGCAAGGCAGTTTGGGCCATTTCGGCAGTGGCTACAGCCCGGTAGTTAGCTTTGGGGTTTCTCTCCGAGAACGCTAATAATTGGCGCGCGTGCTCGTGGGCTTCCTGCCACTGGCCTGCTTTACCCGCCAAATAACAGTATTGCATCTGCGCATTGAAACGCGCCTTCTCAAAGCCTAAACTGTCTCCTAAACATAAGGCTCTATCAGTCAAATAATGCGTCCATTGAGGATACCTAGACATCAACTGCCCCCCTAACCTAAAGCCTTTTTGTACTTTATGGGTATCAGCCGGCATTCGCTCCCAAGCAAGGAGCATACTATCTAAGCCTTGGGCGCCTAGTCCCAAAGGCAGCAAGCAGGCCAGAAGTAGCAATAATCTGCCCATAGAATTAGTAGAAGTAGCAAACGATAGGGAAAAGGGCTAGGCTATTAGAAATGAAGTTACAAATTGGGCGTGGCAAGGTCAATTTCAAAATTTTGTGCATCATAATAGATTGATTTTATATCAAGATGCAGTTCAGGAGCCTATTGTTCAAGGCTGACTTAGCCTCTGGCCTTTATGAGCGAACGATTGGTAGAGATAAATGAGCTAGTCTACGATGAAAGTTTCGATATAGCGTCTATCGTTGGTAGCGAGCACTACAAAGTATTTGCCAACAGGCAGGCTTTCGGCATAAGTGAGGAGGTTTTGGCGATTGGCTTCTATCTCGCCATAGTATAAGAGCACGATCTCTCGATACTCCTCATCTAAAATCTTTACTTGTACTCTTTGGCTTTCGGTCGAAGCAAAGCGAACATTGAGACCATAACCGGGTCCCAGTAGGTCTCTAGAAATCTCTAAATTGAAGCCGTCAGGGTTTTCGGTAGTCCTGACTTTAAAGGGATTGGAGTAGACGATTTGGCCAAACTTGTCTACGTTTTTGATCCGGTAATAATAGGTTCTGTTTTTTTCTACTTCGGGATCATAAAAGGTATATGATCGCAATTCTCGACTATTGCCATTGGCTCTCAGGTCTCCCAACTCAATATATTGTACCCCATCGAGGCTGCGTTCCACGAAGTGGAAAAAGCAATCATTTTCCTCCGTCGTATTGAAACGGATGGTCATAATACCTTCCACAAAGCGGGCTTGCAATGAGCGGTATTTAGTAGCAGGGATAAGGTTTCGTCGCCGAGAATTGATCCGCCAACGATGGTTGATCCTTACAAAAGCCATCGCAGGATCAGGCTCCAACTGCATATAATTCCAAGCGTTATTTTGCTCATCGGGGAGGTTGATCGAGCGTTCGCCTTCTTGATCTTGGCGATAGAGGTCTCGTACCGGCAGGAAGCTCACGCTTCTTTCTCTATTAAAATAAAAAGCGTCGACAGTGCGGCCTTGAGGGTTTTGTAAAAAAGCGAAGTTACCCGTTTCAGGACCGCTTTTTTCTCGTACCTCCAAGGCGGGATCTTTGCTTAGATCCATATCTATACCTGAGGCCGTATTGAGTTTGTATCCTAGTCGGAGAACGCTCAGTGG
>JBCAWW010000295.1:0-6904 GCA_038534415.1 Bacteroidota bacterium
TATGGCAAGGTATACGCGAACAAGAAATCTTAATCCCCATTTACTGCTCCGCAGAACGCTTGCCCCGCCATAAGCGACTATGCTGATAATCACCACCAAAAAGTAGAGCGATTCTTCTTGGAGTTGTGGGGGGACCGCTACGCGCATGCCGCTACTCGCCCCCAACCAATTGGTATGGGAGATCCAAGTGCTGATACCTATGCCAAAAGCAAGGCTTATAATCGCCAAATACGGACCGGTCAAGCGATTGGCGGGAATCGCCAATAAGATGCCTAGCAGAGCACTGAGCAATACGCCTACCAGCATCGCCAAAGCCAAAGGCCACGCTGATTGTAGGAGATAAGCCGTCGCATAGGCCCCGATGGCCATAAAGCCCACTTGACCTAAAGAAATCAATCCCGCTTGACCCGTAAGCAACTGTAAGCCCATTCCTGCGATTATGTAGATAAGGATCAATTCTACTAATCGTATGCTGGCAGCACTCCCATATAGCGGTAAGCTAAGCAATCCCAAAATGAGGAGGATTCTCAGTCCATACTTTAGATGATGCTTTGGAGCCATTGTATACAAACTTACAATCTCTGTATTGGGAAAAGAACCTATCTGAGGTAAATTTAAGGTCCTGCTAAATCATTCATTATGAAGACACCTATTTATTTATTGCTTTGTGGCTTGAGTCTGACGTTTCTCGCCTGTAGAGCGCCTATCAATCCTCGGGTCAATTTCTCCGGTACTACCTATGTCGAAGGTAATGAACCCATCACTGAGGTTTTGCTTGGGTTTAGCCTAAGTGAAGCGACTACTCAGGCCGTGACGATCAACTATTCAACTGACGATGGAACGGCGAAAGCAGGCCTAGATTATGTGCCCATCATGGGCGGTGCTTTGGTGATTCCTCCCGGTGAGACTAAAGGCGATGTGGTATTGGAACTGATCGGTGATAATTATCGCGAAGCGGTCGAGTCGGTGCAAATCGTCATCAATAGTGTCGAAAATGCAGAAGTCTTTTTTGATCGAGGAGTGATTAACATTGCGGATGATGATTACGAATTAGACATTCCAGACGAGGGCTATAGTACGCCAAAGACTTATCCTGGCTATAATTTAGTTTGGGCCGATGAGTTTGATGGCACTAGCCTCGACCTTGACAATTGGTCTTATATTGTTGGTGACGGCTGTCCCAATGTTTGTGGTTTTGGCAATAACGAATTGCAGATCTATACCAATGAGCGCGACAATCTTTTTCTGACAGATGATTGTATGGTGATAGAAGCTCAGCAAGTCACCGGCGGCTATCGCTCGGCAAGGATTCGAAGCCTTGGCAAGCAAGAGTTTCAATATGGCCGCATTGATATCAGAGCGATGATGCCAGTAGGGCAGGGGATATGGCCTGCTTTATGGATGATGGGAGATGATTCAGAGACGACTGGTTGGCCAGCTTGTGGGGAGATCGACATTATGGAGTATCTGGGACATGAAGAAAGTACAACCCACGGCACAGTACATTTTGGCGAAGATTGGACCCAGCATCGTTTTAAGGGCAACTCTTATAGCTTGCCTGCGGGTACCTTTCATGAGAAGTTTCATGTCTTTACGATCATTTGGGAAGAAAACCTGATCGAGTGGTATGTAGACGATGTCTTTTTCTTTCGCATTACCCCAGCTGATCTAGGGGGCGAGACTTGGCGCTTTGACCACCCATTTTACTTCCTCGTCAATATGGCGATTGGCGGCAATTGGCCGGGTAGCCCAGATGCATCGACCCAATTTCCACAAAGAATGTTTGTAGACTATATTAGGGTCTTTCAGCAATAATGATTAAAGTACTGCGGTAAAAGTATTTAGTATTAAGTACAGATAAAACGATCTGAAGGACCCATAAAGGTCGATTATTGGAGGTTTATCTGCTTGATACTTTTGTCTAAATACTTAATCGCTACTTTTTTCTAGATACCTAAAGCTACTACTTATGTCTACACGTAGAAATTTTATTCGCCAAGCTTCCTTTGTGGCTGGTGCTGGGATCACCTTGTCTGCCTGTGCCAACACAGCTGCGAATACAGAATCGATGGATGAAACCCAAAATGCTACTCCCCAAAAAGAACCCATCTTTGCTGGTAAGACGATTGTTTTTCAGGGAGATTCGATCACAGATGGTGGTCGTCGCAAAGAGCAACTTGAACCCAATGCAGGCGGCGCTTTGGGGGGGACTTATCCCTTATTGATCAGTGCGCAAATCTTAGGCTCCGAAGGCGAGCAAGGCAGCAAATTTTACAATCGAGGCATCAGCGGTAATAAGGTATTCCAACTGGCAGAGCGTTGGGAGGAAGATTGTATCAATCTCAAGCCTGATATTTTGACCATATTGATTGGTGTGAATGATTTTTGGCATATGGTAAACGGCAAGTATGAGGGTACCGTTGAGATTTATGAGCGAGATTTTATGGCTTTGATTGAGCGTACTAAGGCGGCTTTGCCGAACGTTAAGATCATCATCGCTGAACCCTTTGCTGTAGCGGGTGGAAGTGCCATCACGGAGCGATGGGACAATGAATTTCCTGCCTATCGGGCGGCCGCAAAGCGTGTCGCCGAGGCTCATGGCACTCAATGGATTGCCACTCAGACCTTATTTGATCAGGCCCTAGAGCGAGGATCGGTAAAGCATTGGTGTCCTGATGGGGTGCATCCTTCTCCTGCAGGTCATCACCTTATGGCAGAAGCATGGATAGAAGCGTTGCGCGAAGCAGCAGTATAAAAAAAAAGAAAGCATGAGTGAACAAACAACCGCTCTTCCTCACGGGGAGGACCGAAAAGAAATGTTGGAACTATACAAGACATTTCTCAACTCAATCGAAGTGACTACTAATCGTAGACAGCAGAGCAATCAATTTTTTATTGGCTTGCTCACGGCTTTACTAGGAGTGGTGGGATTTGTTTTGAGTTCTGAGCACTTAAAAGAGGCCAAAATGATTCAGTTTTCAGTGATGTTAGTTGTCGGTATCACTGGATTGATATTGAGCGGCGTGTGGCGGGAATATCTAAAGAGTACCTTAATATTAAGTAAGGCTAAATTTAGTGTTCTAAATCCTATGGAGGATAAGTTCGTGGTCCAACCGTTTTCGGACGAATACAACTTGCTGAAAGAATGGGATTATGTAAACTTGGGTAAGTTGGAGAAAATCCTCCCATTATTGATGATGATCCCTTATGCGCTCTTAATCTTTTTGAGTTTTGTGCTCCTTTTGAGATGATGTTGAAGTGTGGCCCATATTTATTGCCACACAACCTTAACGGATGCTCCTGCGGCTTCCATCTCGGCTTTCATATGAGCTGTGCCGCCGGGAGCATCTCCTCCCTGACCATTCCACAATAATACGCCATTTAGTCTCTGAGGGCCTAATGCCAAGGCGGTTTTGAGCATCCAGAGGTTATTGGCCACAAAAGGATCTGCCTCATCAACGGGGCGTTCCCCGAAGGGAGGTAAAATATGAATACTTACCCTCGGATGATGGCGGACCTGCTCAAATAACTCAATCCAGCGCGCGCCAGCATAGGCCAAGGCTTCCTTGATATGGCGGTCGATGTCCGTATGCAAAAATAGCTCTGCCTTCAGACCTAGCGCTAAAACTGCCTCGACAAACATCAAATCCCCCCCACAAGCGGCACCACTAATCGCGATGTCGCCTTCCCCGACTTTTAGGTCTACTAATTGACCCATGAGTAGTCGCGTGAGGCTAGGAATTTTGTCCGGCGGAAAGCGAGGTGCCTCCCGCTGAGGATGGTCAATCATGTGACCCGAGAAAAGTAGTACCTTGGAAGATGAAACATCGGCAAGTTTACGGGAGTTAGGCATACTCATACTCCTAATTTAGCTAAGAAAAGCTTCATGTTAAAGATTTTTCACTCTGATCGCTTTGTGCCAAAATTGCCAGAAGGCCATCGCTTTCCGATCTCGAAGTATCAGTTGATCCGTGAGCAATTGCTGTATGAGGGCACAATCCTAGAATCTCAGCTGGAGGAGTGCCAAGCGATCGAGGCAGAATATGTGCTAGCGGTCCATCAAGCAGATTATTGGCAGCGCTTTGTGAGCTTGTCTTTTAGTGATCGAGAGGTGAGGCGTATGGGGTTTCCCCAGTCTGAAAGCTTGGTCGATCGATCGCGGCGCTCTTGTTATGGTACTTTTGCCGCGGCTAAGTCTGCTTTAAAATATGGCATTGGGATGAACATCGCTGGCGGCACTCACCATGCTTATGCAGATCATGCAGAGGGCTTTTGCTTGCTCAACGATATTGCGATTAGTGCCCACGATCTCTTGAAAACGGGAGCGGTGAAAAAGGTCTTGATCGTCGATCTCGATGTACACCAGGGCAATGGATCGGCGGTGATTTTTGCGGAGGAAGCAAGGGTTTTTACCTTTTCGATGCATGGCAAGGATAACTATCCCTTGCGTAAGGAGCGTTCTGATCTTGATATTGCCTTGCCGACAAGGACGCAGGACAACGAATACCTCAATAGGCTGCGAGAACAACTACCACGTTTAATAGAGCGGGTAAAGCCTGATTTGATTTACTTTCAGTCGGGAGTAGATGTGTTAGAAAGCGATAAACTCGGGCATCTTTCTTTGACCCGCCAGGGCTGTAAGACGCGGGATCGGATAGTGATGGAAGCCTGTGCGGAGCGTCAGATTCCTTTGGTGGTGGCGATAGGCGGCGGATACTCCGAACGCTTGGTCGATACGGTCGAGGCCCACGCCAATACATTTAGGCTGGCCGCGGAGATTTTTCATTAGGGGTTTCCGCTTCGCGGAACGACAAGAAATGCCCCTCTTAGGTGAAAGGGAACGATAGTTTGATTCAGCAGGATCCCGATCTCGGGACTCATCCGCATGGGGATGAGAAGCATAGCCGATGGTGGTTATTTGAAAATTTTGGGGAAGCGTTCTGCGAAGCAGCACAAAAAAAAAGGAGCGCCAAAATGACACTCCTTTTTAGTCTATAAACATCGTTTGATGAATCAAATTTACATCCTCATAAAATTGAGGCGGAAGGCTAGGCCTGTAGCGGGGCGGATTGTCACTTTTTGAAAATCCTGACCAAACATCGCCGTGGCGGTGGTGGTCCAAGTCATACGACGTCCTAATGGTACATAGATACCAGTAGTAGCCGTGTAGTAATTCACTTGATTTTGTACACCACGTGCATCAATGAAATACTGGCTGCCAACTCCGCCACTCAGACGCACCCATTCTCTAAAGAGAAATCCTGCTTCTAATGAACGAAATTCAGCTTGCGTGTTTGGTTGTACTTCTTGAAACAAGTTTTGCTCCTCGAAGATACGTTGGATCGCTGGGGTCGCAGCCATGCCAAAGTCGCCAAATACACCTACAACATTTGCGCGGCGATGGCTACCATTGAGGCCATATCTGATCCCAAGTACTGCATCAGTCTGCCATTGGCGCTGCTTGACTGATTCGGTACCTCCAGCAGTACGACCATTGATCGCGAAGGTGGAGTTTTTGGGTAGAAAATGGGCTCCTGCACCCCACATGAATACTAATCGGTCAAAACGACGCTTACGTTCTTCTTTATCGACTTCGTAAGTGTGCGTAACAACCCGGGTCTGGTTCGAACTACTACAACTGCTGTAAGTCTTGGTACTACAGTTGGATTTAGTTTTTGATTTAGAACAGTTCTGCGCTTGGAGGGAAAATGCCCATACCAAAGCAAAACCAATGATCGCAAATCGTTTCATAAAGGAATAATAAGGTTTGGTGGAACGAAAGAAACGAGAGGCGAAAAAGCGTGTGATATGTAATTAAATTACGCTAATGATTGAGAAAATCAAAGGTAAAGTTAACTCCAGCGGAGGGGCGGAAAGAGATGTTTTGAAAATCTTCTCCTAACAATACCGTGCCATTAGCTGTAATGTCAATTCTTTTGCTCAAGCGTAGTGCTACACCTGCTGTGCCTGTGTAATAGTTGAGGCCAACATTTTCACCAGCAGCGTTTTGAAAGCTTTGGAAGCCTTTGCCACCACTAATGCGAAACCATTCGCGGAGCATAAATCCGACTTCCCACTCTCTAAACTCATTGACTGAGTTTGCGTTGGCAGTAGCAGGAATTAGCTGATTTTTGAGGAGCTGATTCATGGCTGGATTGTCGTATAGACCTTGAGAGTACCATACGCCAAATACATTGCCACGTTTGCGACCAGCAGCGTCATAACGATAACCAAAGAAACCATTGAGTTGGAAGTCCTGAAGGGCTTCATTATAGCCTTCGTATGGAGTTCCCCAAAGGCCATGGCTGTAGTTAGCAGCAGCACCTAGGTGAAGGGTAAAACGGTCGAAAGAGTTAGAACGGCAATCACGTTCTCTAGAACGTTCGCGCGCTTCGCGCTCTCTTTCGAGTTGTTCGCGTTCTCTTTCAAGACGGACACGCTCTAACTCACGATAATAACGTTCTCTTTCGCGAGCACGCTGTGCGTCAGCACGGCTATCTCTTTGTTCGCGATAAACAATTACTTCACGTTGAGGAGCTCGGGGAGCTTGAGGACGGACAATCACCACTCTTGGCGCGGGTGGAGGTGGAGGAGCAATCACTACCTGAGCCGAGACATCGGCTATTCCCAGTAGCATTACAAGGAAGAGTACGTAAAAAGTTCTCATTTTGCTGAAATATAGCGGTTAATGGGATCGGTGATGTCAGTGGTGGTTGCTACAATGACAGGACTATTTTATTAAGGGTTGCACGCCTGCCTAAAAATTTGTGCCATTGCTTTTTTCTTCTTGATGGTCTTATAAAAGAGCTTGTAGTATTTGAGACTTTCTTTGATGGTCTCTTGACTTAGGTAGGGGGAGCTTTCATACATGGCGATGATATCTTCCCGCTTTTCCATGAACTTC
>JBCAWW010000296.1:0-6882 GCA_038534415.1 Bacteroidota bacterium
CGGCGTATAATATCCCTCGTTGTCTTGCATGATAATGGTTTCGGTATCATTGTCCTTGATGGTGAAGCCGTATCTGATGGTCGTCTCGCTGTAGAGCAAGAGCTCAAAACTTTCTTCTAATTCTAAATGAGTATCTCCTTTGACTACGATCTCGATGGAAGCCTGATCGCTGCCTGCAGCGATGTCGAGGGTCCCCGATTGTCCGATAAAGTCGTCATCAAATTTGGCCGACAATTCTTGGAGTTCATATGCGATGGAAATGTCTTCAGAGGCTACTGCATCGGCAGTAAATACGATGGTATAACTTTGGTCGGTGTCTTTCTCTTCAAAAGAAGATACATCCACATTGAACCTAGAGATGGGAGTTGCTTCTTGGCCGTCACAACCGAAGAAAACGGCAGCGGCAAAACATAAAAAAAAGAATCTTTGCATGGCAAACGATTGGTTTAAGATGGTTTTGTTTTTTACAATTAGCTATACGGCAAACTCTGGGCGAATCTGAGGATGTATGTTATTTCAGGGAGTTTAAAATTAGGCATTTGATTGTAGGAATCAGACAATCTTTCGAGCTGATTCCCTAAGAAAAAGATGCCTTACTGCTATTTTTGACAGCTTTATTGGATAGAGGATGATTTATCCCTCGCCTTTAATCCCGAAGGGATAAAATCTGCGGTTTGCAAAATTTAGGAGTGGGATGGATGAGAGAAGCGTTCTGCGCAGCAGTAAGCATAAAAAAAGCCCTCAATCAAAACTGATCGAGGGCTATATCTAATAGCGAGATTCTATTTCCGCTTCTTCTTTTTACGTTCTTGGGCGCGTCTTTCGGCGCGAGAGAGGGGACGCTGAGGCTGACCACCAGAGGCAGCTGCCATTACGCGACGCTCTTGCTCACGCTGGTTTTGACGCTCACGTTCGACTTCGTCATGGCGAGTTTTGAGTTTACTAAAGTCATCTCTCTTACGAGAATCAACCTCACGCTGTTGATTTTCTTCGACGTGTAGATCTGCCTTAAATAGCAAACTTAGTACGCTCTGGTTGATATCTTTGAGGATCTGCTGGAATAGTTCAAAAGATTCGAACTTATAGACCAACAATGGATCTTTTTGCTCAAAGACGGCGTTTTGTACCGAGGTACGCAACTCATCCATTTCGCGCAGGTGGTTTTTCCAACGATCATCAATAATGGCTAGAGTTGCTACTTTTTCGAGCTCATCCACTACCATCTGTCCTTGGGTCTCAAGCGCCTTTTCTACGGGCACCACGATCTGGAGCTTTTTCGATCCGTCAGAAAACGGAATCAAGATCTTATTGATATTTGGATTGTTGGCTTTGATGCGGCCAATCCCTCCTGCTAGTGTCTCCGACAAACGCTTGGCCTTACGATCATAAGCGGCTTTGGCCTGATCGTAGATTTTTTGCGTTAAGTTTTCGACCGTCTCGTCATTGAGGTCTTTTTCGGTTACCTCAGGGTCAACGGAGAGGAGACGAATGGTATGCAAACGTAGGCCTTCTGCATCTGTCATGTCGATATAAGTTTCGACGAGACTAGAGCAAAGATCATAGAGCATATTGTCGAGGTCCACTTTGATACGACCTCCAAACAAGGCGTTGCGGCGACGTTTGTAAATCACCTCACGCTGATTGTTCATGACATCATCATACTCCAATAGGCGCTTACGCATGGCGAAGTTGTTTTCTTCGACTTTTTTCTGCGCATTGGAGATAGACTTGGAGATCATCTTGTGCTGGATCACCTCCCCTTCTTTGAAGCCGACACGGTCCATGACTTTGATGATACGCTCTGTACTAAAGAGGCGCATCAAGTCATCTTCGAGTGAGACAAAGAATTGGCTCGTACCCGGATCACCTTGGCGACCCGCACGACCACGCAACTGGCGGTCGATACGACGAGATTCGTGGCGTTCAGTACCGATAATCGCAAGACCACCCGCTTCTTTCACGCCTTCACCAAGTTTGATATCCGTACCACGACCTGCCATATTGGTGGCGATGGTTACGACACTTGGCTGACCTGCTGCTGCAACAATCTCAGCCTCACGCTGGTGCTGCTTGGCATTGAGTACGTTGTGAGGGATCTTACGGATATTGAGCATACGTGCTAGCAATTCCGATACTTCTACAGAAGTCGTACCTACAAGTACAGGTTGGCCATTTTCGCGCATCACCTCGATTTCGTCGATGACGGCATTGTATTTTTCCCGTTTGGTTCGATAGACGAGATCCTCACGGTCATCACGCGCGATGGGGACATTGGTAGGAATGACCACTACATCGAGCTTATAGATTTCAAAGAATTCTGCCTCCTCCGTCTCCGCAGTTCCTGTCATACCACATAGTTTGTGGTACATCCGGAAGTAGTTTTGGAGCGTTACGGTCGCAAAGGTTTGCGTGGCGGCTTCGACTTTTACGCTTTCTTTGGCCTCAATCGCTTGGTGCAGACCATCTGAATAACGACGACCGGGTAGCACTCGGCCGGTTTGTTCATCAACGATATTGACTTTACCATCTTGGACGATGTATTCGACATCTTTTTCGAAGAGGGTATAGGCTTTTAGTAGCTGGTTGATCGCATGAAGTCGTTCTGACTTTTCTGCATAATCAGCGGCGACTTCGTCTTTCAATTTTAAGCGTTCCTCGTCTGAGAGGTCCATATTCCCCTCAATCGCAGAAAGCTTTGCGGCGACGTCTGGTAGTACGAACAAATCTGGATCCTCACCAGCTTGGGCGATTTCTTCCCGGCCTTTGTCGGTAAGTTCTACCTGGCGATTTTTCTCTTCGATAGTAAAGAAGAGGGGTTCATCAGCCTCGTGCATATTCTTGCTATTGTCTTGCAAGAAGTAGGCTTCAGTTTTATTCATTTGTGCCTTGACACCTGTTTCACTGAGAAACTTGATCAAAGCATTGTTTTTGGGTAGACCGCGATAGGCACGATAAAGCGGCAGGCCGCCTTCATCCTTTTTGCCATCCTTAAGGAGCTTTTTCGCTTCATTTAGATAGCTATTGATGAGGGTTCGCTGTTTGCGAACGAGTCTTTCGATGCGCGGTTTTAGGGCGTCGTATTCGTGTTTGTCTCCGCGAGGTACGGGGCCAGAAATAATCAAGGGGGTACGAGCTTCATCAATCAAGACGGAGTCGATCTCATCAATAATGGCATAGAAGTGACGATTTTGTACCAGATAATCTGGCTGGGTCGTCATATTGTCGCGGAGATAATCGAAGCCAAACTCATTGTTGGTTCCGTAGGTAATATCTGCTTTATAGGCTTTGCGACGCTCGTCAGAGTTAGGCTCATGGAGGTCGATACAATCTACAGTCAGACCATGAAACTGAAATAGGGGTGCATTCCAGTCTGCATCACGTCGGGCGAGATAATTGTTTACGGTAATGAGGTGAACGCCCATGCCAGATAGTGCATTGAGGTAAACCGGTAGTGTTGCGACTAGGGTTTTACCTTCACCGGTAGCCATCTCTGCGATTTTTCCGCTGTGCAGAACGTTACCCCCGATGAGCTGTACATCATAGTGGATCATGTTCCAAGCGATGTTGGCATCGGCGGCGGTCCATTTATTTGCCCAAATGGCAGTATCACCTTCAATGGCGACATTATCTCTTTTGGTGGCTAATTCGCGGTCATAGTCGTTGGCGATTACGCGTAACTCCCCATTTTGGGTAAGGCGTCGTGCCGTTTCTTTGACGACTGCAAAAGCTTCGGGTGCGATTTGAGTGAGGACTTCATCGATCTGAGTATAATGCTCTTTGTCGAGTTCATCGATTTCTTTGAAGATGGTTTCCTTGGCGTGTGCATCTTCTGTATCATCGGCTTCGCCTCTCAAATCTGCGATTCGCTCGCGAATTTCAGCGGTATATTCAGCGATTTGTTCTTTGAATTCCGCCGTCTTACCTCTAAGCTCGTCATCGGTCAAGGTGTGGAGCTGCTCGTAAGCAGCATTAACCTCATCGACAAAGGGCCAGAGCTGTTTGAGATCCTTTTCCTTTTTGGAAGGAAAGAGTTTATTTAAGAATGATTTCATTTTCAGTTCTTTTCCTGCGGTATATGCTTACGTATCTCTTGGAGTAAATCCTGATGGATATTTCCGTTGGATACGAC
This sequence comes from Bacteroidota bacterium, assembly GCA_038534415.1. GTDB lineage: Bacteria > Bacteroidota > Bacteroidia > J057 > J057 > JBCAWW01. The sequence goes on from JBCAWW010000296.1 coordinate 4,130, forward strand.
GATTTGTGATCCGTAAAGATAATCATCTTCCCCATTAAAGTCGCTGACCTTTCCGCCTGCTTCTTGCACAATCAGTGCACCTGCGGCAACGTCCCAAGGACTAAGACCATATTCAAAGTAGCCTTCAAAACGTCCAGCTGCGACATAAGCTAAGTCTAAAGCTGCGCTACCCATACGTCTGAGTCCGTGTGCTTGGTCCATCAATGAGATGATCAAAGCGAGGTATTGATCACGCCAGGGGAAGTTGGCGTAGGGAAAGCCAGTACTGATCAAAGCTTCGGCTAGATTGGGGCGTTCGCTAATTGCGATTGCCTGATCATTGAGAAATGCACCTTTTCCTTTGCGTGCTGTAAACATCTCCTCTAGTATCGGTGCATAGATATAGGCCATTTGGGTAGCTCCTTCAAATTGAAGGGCGAGGCTAATGCAAAAGTTGGCGAGGCCGTGGGTATAGTTGGTGGTGCCATCAATCGGATCGATGATCCACATCCAACCATTTTCACTAGGGGTATCTTCTGATTCTTCATTGATGAAGCCCGAACCCGGAATAAGGCGAAGACAGCCTTCTTTGAGCATTTTCTCAGCATTGATATCTACGTAAGAGACTGGATCGCGTTCGCGTTTGAAACGAACATCGCTAAATGAGAACCGATGGAATTCCTCACGAGCAAACTGGCCAGTACGGCGGATCAGTTGCCTAAGGGGTTCATCTATTTGCGAAATGGTCTCTAGTTCCATGGGGTAAATATCAGAGAAATAGATCAATCGAAATACTATTCCATGCTTGGGAATAGTGTCAAATTGTCAGTTATCCTTTGCGGTTTCTGCCGAATCTTGAATTGCGAATCAAAATAAGCAGTAATAATAACAGGCTCAATGCCGCGGCAATATACCCTAAATAGTCACCATGCTGGACATAAAAAGTTTTGCTATCGTACAAATCTAGTTTGCCATCAATATAGGTGGGTACCCAAAAATCGGTAGGCTGAGAAATCTCTCCTTTATTGTCGGCAAATAAGGATATGCCGGTATTGGCGGATCTGGCGATAGCGCGACGAGTTTCGATGGCGCGTAAACTGGCAAAGTGCGCGTGCTGAATATGACCAGAGCTTTCACCCCACCAGCCATCATTGGTAATGATGGTCATGAATCTGGCGCCTTTTGCCACAAATTGTCTCACATAATCGCCATACTCTGATTCGTAGCATATCATCGGCGCGACTTTGTCATGGGTGTGAAGGACTAAGTTTTGCACCGAATCAGGATAGCCATAACCGCCTACAGAACCTCCTAGTGAGGGCGCCCAATCTTTGAGGAAGGTAAGTACATCTAAGAAAGGCATGCGTTCGACCATGGGTACCAATTTGGCCTTTTGGAAGGTCTGCGGCATGGTATCGGTTCGAAGGAGGAAGGAAGCATTGTTTTGATCTAGGTAGATCGTATCAAAGGCTTCAGGATAGTTGAGGCAACGTGAGGGGACACGGTTGTCAGTAAACTGATAGGTATGTACAGGGATAGGATCAGCATCTTTGGGATAAAGCCTAAACTCTATAAAGCCACTCATAAGGCTTAGGTTGTGGAGGTAGACTTGTTGCCAGAAGGGTTGGATTAAGCGTTCCTCACGGAGGCATTGCTGATACATACCTTTGGAGATCGCAGTCTCTGGCATGAGGACCAAATCGATAGAGTCGATGCCTGCTGCGCCGGTCAAACTATCCATGATTGCAATCTGCGATCCGTAGGAGGAGGTCTTTTCATAAGGATCAATATTGGGCTGAATGACCCGTACATTGATGTTTCCTACTGCTTGGAAGACCTCTCGCTCTGGGTTGAGGAGCCAGATGTTGACAATAAAGGGAGCAGTGAGTAAGGCGAGCACTGCGGTACTGAGAGAAGCTAAAGAAAGCTTTTTGATTTCGGTAAATCCTGATTGCTGGGCTTGTTCCCAAATCTTGAGGCCCGAAAATACGAGCACATTGATCATGAGGACCTGCAGGGAAATGCCTAGGGTGCCAGTGAGCTCTATATATTGTATCGCTTTTGGGAATAAAGTGAAGGCATGGCCTAGTGTGATCCATGACCATGAAAGGTCCCAATTGAAGTGTAAAAACTCAAATGTGAGCCAAAAGACGACAAAGGAAACAGGCGGCAGCCAGGACCATCCCGTTCGCCGACTGAGGCTAAAAAGATAAATCGGAATCGTCATCAAAAATGGATTGACCAAATTGGCGACCATACCAGACATAATATAGGTAAGGACTTCTTGCCAGCTTTCGGCCCCAAAGGCGGTCATCATGAGCCAGTAGCAGGTACCTAAATTCCAGATGACGAAAGCGGTGTATGCGTAACGAAAAACTTGGGCATTGTGGGAGATAATTTGGCGTTTGTAGATCCAGGGTTTTTGTTTGTATCGCCAAATAAATTGCAGGGTAGCGAAGCGCCAGAGGAGCACAAAAATGGCTTTGAAAAATCCCCAAAACCGATCTTCGAATAATTTGTCTGGGGTGCAATCGATGACAAGCAGCAGGGGGACAAAAGCGATGTAAGAAAGGAATGCAAAGGGTAAAGGGGGAAAAGAGAGCGCCAAAAGCAGTCCTGAGAGTATGACCATGGGATACGGTCTATATCGGGCAAAACGGAAAGGAAATAAGGTTTCCTTGGTCATAGGGCAAGTTTCATGATGATGCTAAAGTTATAAATAATTTTCTATGGGGATGTAAGATTGCTCAATGTTTGGGAGAAAATAGATAATT
>JBCAWW010000297.1:0-6869 GCA_038534415.1 Bacteroidota bacterium
GATCCATAAAGAGCTAGAAGGTGGCCTCAAGGTTACGGGAAGCGATGATGGAAACGGCAAATCCAAAAAACGCATCTTCTTTACCAAAAAAGATGTCATCCGCTCCTATATAGTTGATGCCCTCCTAGACAAGCCTAAGTATAAGTAGGTAGATTCGATAGTTATGTTTTTTTACTACCGCTGCGCGGAACGATTCTCAGCGTTCTGCGAAGCAGCTAGCCTGATAAACTCCCCTCTGCCGCAATGGCCTCTTCAAAACTGAGCAGTCAAAGAGGCTGTAAAAGAGAAGCGTTCTGCGAAGCAGTCAGCACAATTTAGAACCAGTCTAAACAACTGATTATCAAAAGCCCCACTACCCAGCGTTCCAACATCCATCTTTTCGCAACAATTCCAGTTTTATCAGAATTGCTTCAGAATTATTTCAAACTCAAATCAAAGTTTGCAGTTAGTTTGGCATACGCAAGGCTATAATTATTACCACTAATACCGATGAAGTTTAAGTTTTTCTCTACGATAAGTACGTTTTTATTGCTCTTAGGGACCCTTTCTATGCTACAGGCACAGCGTCCAGGAGGCAATTGGGGAGGGACGCCAAAAGGTCCTTCTACCACCGGTCGAATCTCCGGTCAGCTCATTGATTCTGTCAGCAATCAAGGCCTTCAGTATGCCAGTGTTGCGATTTTCGCTCCTGGCAAAGAAAAAGCCATCAATGGTACTATCACTGATGAAGAGGGCCGTTTTAAGATGTTGGCTGTGCCTACGGGTACCTATACTCTTAAAGTCAATTTTTTAGGCTACGCTCCCAAAAGTGTTCCTGGTGTAAGCTTAAAGCCAGAGAAACCAGATGTCGATCTAGGCACTATCACTATGGTATCTAAAGATGTCCAATTAGGGGAAGTCGAAATCACCGCCGAAAAGTCTCTGGTTGAAAACAAAATTGACCGTCTCGTTTACAATGCTGAGCAAGACGTAACCAATCTTGGAGGCGATGCAGCAGATGTTTTACGTAAAGTGCCGCTTCTTTCTGTGGACCTTGACGGTAACGTTTCTCTCCGGGGTAGCCAAAACCTACAGATTCTGATCAATGGCAAGCCATCGGGTATGTTTTCGAGCAGCGTTGCCGATGCCCTCAAAATGATCCCAGCCGAAGAAATCAAAAGTGTAGAAGTAATCACCGTACCCGGCGCAAAGTATGACGCAGAAGGTAGCGGGGGTATCATCAATATCATCACCAAAAAGCGTAATGTAGAGGGAGTCAGTGGCTCAGTGAGTGCTTCAGGTGGCAATCGTAATGGTAATGGCAACGCCAGTCTAGCTTATGCCCGTGGACGCTTTGGGGTCAATGGCAATGCTTCTTATCGTGCCAGTTGGCCACGTCCGGGTTACAATACTTTTTTTCGTGCGGACACCCTAGCCGGAGGCGAAATCAGAACGCTGGACCAAGAAGGCGAAACCTTCTCTGATTGGAATGGCTTTGGCGGCAGACTAGGCGCCTTTTATGACTTTAACGCTTTCAATAGTATTATCTCTAGTTTCAACTATAGAGGACGTTTCAATGGTCGCGATGCGACCAACAATGCCTCCTTCATCGATCCTGTAGCGGGCATCAATCAAGAATATCTCCAAACTCAGGAGACTTTTGGACTCTTTAGTGGCTACGACTGGAATACCGAATATCTCAAGACTTTCGAAGACAAAAACCGTGAATTCTCGATGGGGGTTCAAGTGAGTGGCAATATCAATAATCAAGATTATCAATTGCTCCGTGAGGGCATCGGCGCCAGTCTCGATGACCCCAATTTGTATATCAATGAGCAGAGCATCAATAAAGGGGATAATTTGGAATTGACCTTCCAAACCGACTACGCGCATCCTTTTAGTGAAAAACTCAAACTAGAGACAGGTGCTAAAGCGATTTTACGTACCATCAATTCTGACTATGTCTATGAAGAATTGCTAGCCGGAGCTTCGGAGTTTGTAACCGATGATTTCCGTTCCAATGTCTTTAACTATAATCAGGATGTCTACGCGGGTTATGGCCAATTTACCTGGAGCCTGAGCGAAAAGTGGACCACCATCCTTGGTGCGCGCTATGAGCGTACGAGTATTTCGGGCGACTTTCAAGATGAAGGCGAGCCATTTAAAAACGCTTATGACAATCTTTTGCCAAGCTTTATTATCTCTCGCAAGCTCAAGGGCTTTAGCAATATCAAAGTGAGTTATACCCAGCGGATTCAGCGCCCAAGTTTGCGCTTTATCAATCCCTTTGTCAACTCCGCTGACCCACGAAACGTTACCGTAGGTAATCCTCAGCTAGACCCAGAAATCACCGATCAGGTCGAGCTCGCTTATACCACGATTCTCAAAGGCGGAATTACGCTGAGCACGGCTTTATTTTATCGCCGTACTACCGATGTTATCGAAAGCATCCTCAATGTGCGCGATGATGGAGTTACAGAGACTAGCTTCCTCAATATCAGCGACAATCAATCTTTCGGTTTAGACCTCTTTGGCTCTTTCAAACTCTTCAAAATCTGGACCCTACGTGGTGGTGGTAGCCTTTATACCTATGATGCTACGGGTCAACTCAATGGTGAAACGGTCAATAATACAGGGCTCGTTTACCGCCTCAATGGCAACTCAACCTTGACCCTTCCCAAAGACTTCCAGATCGAGTTTTTTGCCTTCTACCGCTCTCCTCGTATCACGCTTCAGGGGACGCAAACCTCCTTCTATATCTACAATTTTGGAGCAAAGAAGCTGCTATTTGACAAAAAAGGTAGCATCGGTATCAATGTCATTCAGCCCTTTCAAAGAGATATGGTATTTGATTCTGAGTTTAGCGGCGCAGGCTTTTACCAAGAAACTTCTTTCGCCATCCCATTCCGCTCTTTCAATGCCAACTTTAGCTATCGCTTTGGCAACAGCAAAAACCAGCGCAGACGTCGTAGTCGCCTTCGCAATGATGACCAAAAGCAAGGGGATTCTGGTGGCGAATTCTAATCGGTTTTTTCACAACATTTAGTATAAACATAACCTACGCTCCCAGTACTAGTATTTAGTGCTGGGAGATTTTTTTTTCCCTGCGGGGAACGCTTAGCTGACTTTCAAGTAGCTGATAAGAGGAGCTTTTTTTTTCTCTCTTTTTTTCTGCTTTTCAGGCAACATTCTGCTTCGCAGAACGCTTCTATTAGTAGAACACTCCAAGTATACATGAAAATCACTTTTCTAGCTATTATGCTAAGCCTCGGGTTGAGCTCGGCTCCCCATGTCCAAGAAACAAAAGAAAGCGTCAGCATCACCGTCCATCATATCCGATCTAGCAAAGGCAAGATTTGGATTGCAGTTTATGATCAAGCCGATAAGTTTAATAAAGAGGAGCTTGCATCCTTTTCATTTTCTAAGGCTGCTTTGCAGAACGGTGAGTTGCTCTGCCAATTTGAACTAGATCCCGGCAAGTATGCCTTTTCTCTACTTGATGATGAAAACGGCGATAGTGAGATGAATTACAATTTTGTGGGCGTACCATCCGAAGGCTTTGGCTTTTCGAGAGACGCCAAAATCAATTTCCTCTCCCCTCCCGAATTCGAAAGTTGTGTCCTACAAGTAGGGGCGGGAAAGCATGACTGGCGGATCAAAGTGCGCTATTTTTAGCAAGAGAGTCCAGAGACAGGTAAGGAAGTGAGCCCTATCAGGCTTTGTAATTCTGTTTTTTTTGAGCAATTTATACTTGTAAGCCTTGTAACCCTGTGGTTACCCTATCGTAACTAAAGCGTACAAGACAACAAAAAATATGCAGATTACGGGTACAATTACCTATATAAACCTCTCTGGAGGATTTTGGGGCATCAAAGGAGATGACGGACAGAAGTATAATCCGTTAGATAGCCTGCCCTCCAAATTCCAGCAGGAAGGACTCAAAGTAAGCGCTGAGGTAAGTCATTCAAATGCCTTTAGCGTCTTTATGTGGGGCCGTAATGTTGATATCAAGAAAATAGAGAAGAAATAATCACCGAAAGGCGAATTGCTATGGCTGTTCGCCTTTTGGTATATACCACTTACCAGGTTTAATATGCACGAACCAACTTTAATGAACCATCTCTTCGGAATCGCCCTAGCTTTTGTTGCCTTTGGCGTGTTTGGAAGAGGCATACTGAAGCGAAGCAAAGGCAAGTCGTTCAATCCACTGCCGGCTTTTCTATTGATGATTGGCGCTGCTGTTTATCACCTTTTTGGTGATTACTCAGTGGTCGATAAGTTGTCCAAACTATTGGTCGACTTTGGAGTAGGGATGACAGGAGCTTCTTTCCTCTTATTGGCAAACAAATCTAGAGCCCGACTTCTCCTCGTACCAGGCCTATTGGCATTGGTTATGGGTGGTGGTATCTGGGGCCTTACCCAAGGCTTTCGCTGGATGGCCTCCGAATCTGATGTTACATTATTGTTAGAGCTTGGACCTGATGACCTCATTAATGAGGTAGAGCCAATCTTAGAAGAATTTCACGCTGATCACAAACGTGCTTTCGAAAACGTTGATCTCAGCGAAAATGAAGACTTAGCTCAGTATTATTTAGTGAGCGTTCCCGCTCAGCATGCAGATGCTTTGTCGCAAGCATTGCGCATGGATCGTGAAAATGTCGATCATCTTGAAGTAAATCATCCAGTTGAGCTGATCCGTCCAGAGACTAGCCACAGTGAGATCAATCGCGAAGGACGCTTCCTCGCCAATGATCCCTACCTAGGCAATCAGTGGTGGGCTGCTCCACTAGAATACAATGCCGTATACGAACTCCTCAAGGATCGTAAGCCTAGCAAGAAAGCTAAGGTTGCCATCGTTGACACCGGAGTGGATCAAGGGCACGAAGACTTAAGCCCGGTTTACAAAAAATCAGGCACCAAAGGAGACCAAGACAAGCATAGTCATGGTACTCACTGCGCCGGTCTAGCGGGTGCTGCTACCAATAACGGTATTGGTATTGGCTCACTCAATTATGATGGTGCTTACATCACGATCAGTGGATTCCCGGCCTTGGACTCATACGGTCGCGGGACTGACTATACAGTTTCAAAAGCGATTATCGACGCAGCAGAAAGCGGCGCCGACGTCATCTCAATGTCTCTCGGTGGTTACTCTCCAGTACCGCCTAAGTCGCAAGTTGACGCCATCAAATACGCTCGCAAACTGGGTGCTATCGTCATCGTAGCAGCAGGTAACAGCAACGACAATGCAAAATTGTATTCTCCCGCTAACATTAGCGGTGTGATCACAGTAGCGGCTGTAGATGAGAAGCTAAACAAGGCTGTTTTCTCAAATACCAACAATCAGCTCAAAATGCCGATCGCAGCTCCGGGCGTAAATTGTCTTTCCTCTATCCCTGGAAGCGAGTACAAGCAGTATAGCGGTACTTCAATGGCCACGCCAGTAGCAGCAGGTCTACTTGGGATCTTAAAAGCCTTAAATCCTGATTTGACTGCAGAGCAGGCTTACCAAATCCTACATGATACTGGTAAAACTGTAAACGATTCTAAACGAATCGGTAATGTCATCATGCCTAAGGCTGCAATCGAGTCTGTCTTGAAATAAGAAATAAGCTCAGCTAAGCTGAGAACAAATATAAAAAGGTCCGAAACTCTAGTTTCGGACCTTTTTCTTTTGCTAAGCGTTCTGCGAAGCAGTAACCAATGAATTTCCCCTTAGCTTGACGCGAATGCGGTCCCGAGATCGAGATCGAAGAGGACCTCCGGCAAAAAGGAAATGTCTCTACTAAGCGTTCCGCGAAGCGGGAAAAATGCCCTTCTTAATTGGCTAAGTCCTTGGTGAGTTGCTTGAAAAATTTATTCATCGAGACAAAAGCCTCTTCGTTGCCTTTGAGGCGAGTCGTAACATAAGCGTCTTGGGTCTCCAGATCGCGGATATAGTAGTAATAGTGAAATTGGACGTAGACATTGGTAAACATATGCTGAGGCGTCTTATACTTGATATAGGAGGGGACCATCACCTCCTTTTTGGCCTCTTCCATCTGCTTAGGCATCAAGACCATATCCAAAAAATAGCGATAACCCTGTTTGCGATAATCTTCGATCTCCGTAAAATCAACCAACTTCACTTTGAAGGGGTAGTTTTTTTGGGCCATTTCTAGCATAGTTTCATTGCAGCGTTTGGCCTCACGATTGTTGACCTTGAGATAAGAATCGGGCATCCCCTCTGGCGCCGTTTCCTTGGTGTATTCCACGAAACGAGGTAACAATAAGGTGGTATTGATCAATTCATCGGGGACTTCTTTGATGATATTGTTAACGGTAGGCGTGTCGGGGGTCGCCCAGAAGCAGCAGGAAACGAGAATAAGCAAAAAAGAGGATTTCATCTTGCCAATAAGCAGGAAGTGAGTCAAGTCTCCAATACGAAGCTTAGGACTTTATTACATTTGGGAAAATTTCCCTTTAGCATACTACTGATTTTGAGCGAGCAAGGCTAGTTATGCCATAACTCAGGCCAGCGGTTTTTGAGCGCCTCTGGCGAACGCCTATTGGGAGGAAGTCTAAAAGCGGGATCTTCTCCCATACCCAATTTTTTGCCGTGGTACATTTGAGTTTCAAAAAAATCAAATAGACGAATCCGCATCCTCTGCCCATGTTTGCTAAAAGGATAGAAGAGATCTTCTAAGACTTTGGAAGCCTCCGCATAAGAGACGACTGCCAATACATGCTGTCCTTTGGGACTTTGGGGATCGTGCCAAAGGATACGTAAATACTTGATGCGAGTAAAGGCGCGAGAATCACGCGAAGAAAAGCCCTCTTCGACTATCAAATCTACGTATTGGTTGAGATTGTCCCAGCCCAAATCCGCCACGGCAAGCCCATCTTCTAGC
>JBCAWW010000298.1:0-6849 GCA_038534415.1 Bacteroidota bacterium
CTAAAGCAGTACTTTGATGGCAATCCCAAATATCATCCATACTGATCGGAGGCTTTGGAGGTTTGCTTTCTCGGCAGGCAGCAAGTAGACAAACAGCTGCCAGCAAGAAAAGGGATAGGCTTTTTGTATAGACGCTCATTTGCAATTCATTTTTCTCTTTGACGCCAAGGAGCATACTTTAGCTGCATCTCCCCTCTACTCACGCTTCTTATAGTAAATATCGCAGAAGTTTCGATAGGAACGGTTGATGACCAACCAAGGATCACAAACAATGACTTGTCCTTCCAAATCAGGGGCCACGATCAGAGGGTCAGTACCGAGTACAAAAAGGGAGGCGTTTCGGCGCTCCAGACTCCAAGTGGCATCGGCGATAGGGTCGAGACTATTTTCCGGCCACAGCCCTATCGTATCGGGACTGATATCAAGATAGGTGATCGAACTTGAAGCCGTACGAGATTGATCGGGGCCATTTTGACAACGGACGTAGTGCCAATTCCATTGTCCGAGCATAGCTTGTCTTAAACTCAAAGAATCGAGATTGGTGTTTTCGTGGCAAGCCAAAATTTCCACAAAGGGAGGCGGATCAGCCAAAGGATCTTCGGGACGGCAAGCCACAAGGAGGATCATAGCTAAAGCAAGGCTGAATAGGCAGCGCATGTTGTTGCTTGGCATATTGTGCATTTAAATTTATGGGGTGCTGGTACAAATTTTTGCTAAATGACTGGTCCACAGGTAAAGTGGGTCAGTATGCTTACCGCTTAGCTGGTCTTCATTGACCATGAGCGCGATCGTAAGCTTAGGTTCAGGATAATACAAAACTACCGTTTGAAATCCGGGCATAAAACCTTCGTGCCCGTAATTAGTCCCAACTTCATCTTCTCTCACCATCACTCCTAGCCCATATTGTGCGTCTCCAGGAAGTCGCGTTGGATAGGGAGCGGTGCTAAGCATTTGCTGCATTTGAGCATCTGCTAATACTTCTCCCCCATACAACAATCTCGCCCAAAGGGCTAGATCAGTCGGGCTACACATCAAACCGCCTCCAGTCCATTCAAATTGTGGATTGATCGCATATCGGCCATCTTCACTGACCTTGGCGGGAACTTTGAAAGGGTTATCTGCCCCTGTATAAGCAGCGACCAGTCCAGGCAATTCCCGTCGATCTGAAGGCTGTGTATGGGTCAATCCGTAGGGCGTGAATAAGCGTTCTGCGAGCAGCTCATAAAAATCCTGAGCGTTGATCTTCTCTAAGATCATCCCAAGCAGCAAATAATTGGTATCCGAATAAGCCCAGCCCTTGCCAGCTGGATGCAAAGCCGGATCTCCTAAAATTCCTTTCAATCGATCTTCATGGGACCACACTTTGTCAGGATTTGCCGCCATAGATTCCCAAACGGCTGGCTTAAAAACCCATCTAGGCAAGCCAGAGGTATGATTAAGCAACATCTCAATACTAATCTCTGAAGCATTGGCGAGGCTATCAAACCAGACTTCCTCCTCAAACCATTGGGCGATTTTATCATCGAGTCTGAGCGTAGCCTTTTCGATCTCCTGGAGCACTAAAGCCGACACATAAGTTTTGCCTACGCTCCCCATTAGCAGTCGATCACTCGCCTTGAAAGGAGTTTGGTCTTCGCGATCAGCATAGCCACTAAACAGGCAAATCGGCTCGGCATCGGCTTGGATGATCGCCACCGAAATCCCCGCTATGTCTGTGGCCGCCCGCATAGAATCCAAACTCACTTGCACGCTCTGTTTAAGTTGGGCCGAGGGACTCATTCGACAAGCGATGAGGCTACTAGCGAGCAGACATAAAAAAAGTATTTTGTGGCAAGAGGCTAAGGAGATTTTCATATGCTTAGATTTTCGCTGTAGGCAATTCGGGCGATAAGCTAATAGATTTTTGCTAGTCTCAAAAGTTATTAGCTGCTGCGCAGAACGCCTATTTGCAATGCTTGAAGGTTTGGATTGTTGGGTTGTTGAGTTTGAGATACTAGCCTTTTTATTCTCCGCTGCGCGGAACGCTTGTTTGAGACATCCCCTTTTCGCTGGCCGTCCCATTCGAAGGAGACTAGCGAGTTTCCTTTCCCTGTCAGGCTCCCGCATATTTATCGGAATCGCAGGGGCCGATCAGACGGAAGGAGATGTTGCAATCATCACTGCTTCGCAGAACGCTAGAGATATTGTATTTTGCAGCGATGAACTCGAAGCAAGAATACCTTCCTCAGATTACAATCGATTGTGTCATATTTGGTTTTTCGGGCGCGCAACTGCAGATTTTGCTGCAAAAGCCCTCCGTCGAGCACGCCAAAGGATTGTGGAAATTACCCGGTGATCATGTGCACCTGCAAAAGACCACCCAGCAAACTGCCATTGACACTTTACAAAGTCTGACGGGCATCGGCAATGTATATCTTGAGCAACTGCACACCTTTGATGCAATTGACCGCTTCCCCCTTGAGCGCAGGCTCACGGTAGCTTATTATGCTCTGATCCAGCCAGAAAACTATACCATCACACTAGGCGCAAAGAGTAGTTCGGTTGCTTGGTTTCCCTTTGATAGCATCCCAGAGTTGCCCTATGACCACAATGAGATTGCCTTATTTGCCCGAGATCGCCTCAGACAGCAGGTGAGAATCAAGCCGATTGGTTTTGAGTTATTGCCTGAGAAATTTAGTCTCGCCGAGCTTAAGACGCTTTATGAAGTGCTGCTCGACACCAAGCTTGACAAGTCCAACTTCCGGCGTAAGATTCTCAGAATGAACCTACTGATAGGGCTAGAAGAGTTTCAACAAAACAAAAACCATCGTCTGGCGCGGCTCTACAAATTTGACGCCGAAGCCTATGAGGAGTTAAGAGAAGAAGGCTTCAGCTTTTATTTTTGATTCCTTGAGGTAGATTCTTGCTTCGCAGAACGCTTATTGCTGTGGAGTAAGCCCCCCCTATCAAAATAGTCGGCACGAAGCGTTCCGCGAAGCGGGAAAAAAATCAAAAACATCAAAAAAGGAGAGTGTAGCGAACTACATTCTCCTTTATATTTTGAGCCTAATTTAAGTCCTTAGGCGAGTGCTTCTTTTACACGGGCAGCAGCATCAGCCAAGGTGATAGCTGAAGTTACTTTGAGGCCAGATTCGTCGATGATTTTTGCTCCGAGTTCAGCGTTTGTCCCTTGCAGGCGAACGATGATCGGTACAGGAATCTCGCCGATATTTTTGTAAGCCTCTACGACACCATTGGCAACGCGATCGCAGCGTACAATACCTCCAAAGATATTGACGAGGATAGCTTTTACGTTAGGGTCTTTGAGGATAATGCGGAAACCTTTTTCCACAGTCTCAGCATTTGCGCCACCCCCAACATCGAGGAAGTTGGCAGGATCACCACCCGAGAGTTTGATCATATCCATAGAGGCCATGGCCAAGCCAGCACCATTCACCATACAACCTACATTTCCATCCAATTTGATGTAGTTGAGGTGAAATTCAGAAGCCTCGACTTCGAGCGGATCTTCTTCGTGGATGTCGCGTAGCTCAGCAAAATCCTTGTGGCGATACATTGCGTTGCCATCGATACTCATTTTACAGTCAACCGCGATTACTTTTTCGTCGGAAGTAACCAACATCGGGTTGATCTCCAACATCTCAGCATCGGTCTTGACGTAAGCGTTGTAGAGTTTGGCGATAAATTTGGTAGCATTTTTAAAGGCCAATCCACTCATGCCCATTTTGTAGGCGATTTTGCGGATTTGGAAGCCTTGTAGCCCAACCGAAGGATCGATATGCTCAGAAATGATGGCATCTGGATTAGATTCAGCTACTTCTTCGATATCCATACCTCCTTCAGCGGAAGCAATAATCACGTCCTGTCCCGTTTCACGGTCAAGAGTGATAGAGAGATAATATTCTTTAGGATCATGCTCCCCCGGATAAAACACATCCTGAGCGATCAAGATTTTGCGCACGAGCTTGCCTTCAGGTCCGGTCTGGTGGGTAACCAAAGTCATACCGAGGATTGAATCGGCCACTTCTTTGACCTGATCTAAAGACTTGGCGAGTTTTACACCGCCCCCTTTACCTCGTCCACCTGCGTGGATCTGAGCTTTGACGACAAACCACTTGCCATCAGGGCCGTCTTCGTACAAGTTTGCAGCAATTTCGTGTGCTTCTTCAAGGCTAGAAGCTGTTTTGCCCTCTTGGATAGGGACACCAAAGGTTTTGATAATCTCTTTGGCTTGATATTCATGCAGTTTCATGCGGATGGAATATGATTGATTGAATCGGGCGCAAGTTACATGGATACGGACTTTTTTCAAACCCCAAATTGTAATCTCTGACAGGAAAAAAATCGAGCTGTAACCATTCGTGCTCTTCCCGTTAGGGGATAAACTAATAATCCTTCACATCATGAAATCATTTATCTTCGCTTTTGCCCTGACTATCTGCTTTTTAGGCGCTTGCACTGGCCCAAAATACGTGGCCAAGGATGCCGTAGTCTCGGGCAATTTCCCTAGCAAAAACTGGGTTCAAGTATCTCAAAATCTTTATGCCTATCGCTTTGAGATGGACAATATTGGTTTCAAAGAATTTTTGGCCGATCAAGCAGGGAGTTGCCAACCTGATTCCACCGCATGGAATCATATTCCTGGTTTTCACGATCCTTACATCATCAACTATTTCACTCACCCAGCCTTCAATACTTATCCTGTCGTCAATCTTTCTCATCCATGCGCCCAAGCTTATTGTGATTGGTTGACTGAGCGTTACCATGAAATGGAGAAAAGACCCTTCAAAAAGGTAGTCTTTAGACTCCCCACCGAATCTGAATGGGAATTGGCGGCCAGAGGGGGCAATGAAGAAGCAATCTTTCCCTGGAAACCGGAAGTCCCTAGCTGGTTAGCTTCCCCATTGCAAGATAGCAAGGGGCGATACAAAGCAAATTTTTTGAGTGTAAATCAATTGGCCATCATGTCGGTCGAAGGGGACACAGCGCTAAAGCTTTCTCCAGAAATTAGTCGCTTAAAGCAAGCTGGATATGATATGTACAACTATATGGCTCCCGTCGAAAGTTTTAAAGCAAATGCCTTGGGCCTCTACAATATGAGTGGAAATGTCGCCGAGATGATTCAGAAACCCAGCATAAGTAAAGGGGGAAGTTGGTTTCAAACAGCCTATCACCTCCAAATCCAAACCTCAGACCAATACGAAGGTCCAAGTCCCATGGTCGGCTTTCGCCCCTTTATGGAAGTGATCGAATAGTGAGTAGCCTTTGAACCTACATATGTCTACAATCGCTAAAAACAATCCCTAGAATCATAAACGAACCCTATTCCAAGATTTTTGTCGCAGCAGCATTTTCTATTTTCATCCTTATCAGAAATGTCTTTTTGATAAGGATGATCCTATGAAAAACTTATTTGCCTTGCTTGCATTGTTGCTGAGTAGTTTGAGTCTGTTCGCGCAACTTTCTGTCCATGATACACTGCTCGAAGCGGGGATTCACGCGAGCTTGCCGATTAGTGGCGACCGACCCCTTTGCCTCAGTCAGCTCCCTAATGGCAATCTTTGTTATAGTGATCTGGGAGGCAATATCTATGAGGTATCCTTGGGCAATCGCCAATTGCTCTTTGATGCCGGGGATCACAATCTGCCCTATGTCTCCCATATGGAAGTCAAAGGCGATCAGATGTATTTATGTGGTTCGGTGGTGCAGGACGGGGATTCGGTGATGATTGGCTTTGTGATGCAGGGCGATCTCAGCACGGGCGACTGGGATACTTTGGCGATCTCGGAGCCGCATTATTTGGGCTTATCATTTAACGATCATCGCTTTAGCTCTCTGCTCGTGAGTCAGGATGGGCAGCATGTGTTTGTCCATTGCGGGTCTCGCACCAATGCGGGGGAGCTACATGAGTTGCCCGGCGTCGCCGGAACGATGGGTTTGCGCTGGGAGCCGATCCGTGGTAAGCTATTTAAGCTACCCACTGATCTAGATTCGACCATTTATATTCCCAATGATAGTAGCCTCTTGGCGGCGAGTCCCTATGTCTATTTAGAAGGTTTGCGCCATCTTTTTGCGATGGCCTGGGGGACAGACAGTCTGATGTACGGCGGTTCTAATTCGGATCGCAGAGATGCGCCCGAAGCCTTTTATCGCTTAGATGCGGGAGAGCATTATGGCTATCCTTGGTGGATTGGAGGCGCTATGAACCCCTTACAGTTTGCCAGCTATGATCCCAATACAGATTTACTCTTGCCTAGTGGTGCCAACAATCAGGGCTATTATGATACGGACCCTGATTTTCCGGCGATGCCGCCGGGGATCAACTTCATGCAACCCTATCGCAATATTGGGCCAGATGCTGACAAATATCGTGATCCTCTCACGGGAGCGATCAAAGATGCTTCTGATGAAGATACCCTCATCACTTCTTTTAGTGGGCACCGCAGTCCGGTGGGGTTAATTTTTGACCAAGCAGGCAGCCTGCCTTATCATTTTAATCAGGCGGGCTTTATGGTTTCCTACTCCAACAATAGCCGCTTACTCGCCGATGACGGGCACGACCTAGTGCAAATCGATCTACTAGAAGGAGATAGCATGAGGGTACACCAACTCATCTCAGGCTTTATCAAACCCATCGATGTGATGATCAAGGACAGCATGCTCTATGTCCTCGATATGGGCAATAGCAATGGTACGCTCCGGAGGATTTATCAAATAGGGTTCAAAGACACTACTCAAAGTAGTAGCACCCCTATCGAAGAAAACTTGCGTTCTCAGCAGCTTAGCTTCGTGCCTAACCCTAGTCGTGATTGGGTCAAAATTGTATGGACTGAGCCGACCCATAAAATT
>JBCAWW010000299.1:0-6844 GCA_038534415.1 Bacteroidota bacterium
ATCTCGAAAGAGGGTAAGGGTTACCTGGTATTGATTCATCGACTGTTTCTCTGTTCGCTTTACGTATGGAGGGTGTCGGTAGTGGAGCGACCCAAATACCAAACACCACATGAAAAAGTTTACCTTTATCCGGGGCCGATATCTGGCCTTGCTCCTTTTCTTTAGCTTGCTCTCTTTTTCCTCTCTTAAAGCCACCCACATCATGGGGGCTGACATCACCTACTTTTGTACTGGTCCGAATCAATACCAGGTAACCCTTACCCTCTTTCGAGATTGCGCCGGAATCCTGCCGATCTCTACCCAAACCGTCAACTTTAGCTCGGCTATTTGTGGCGTAAACTCATCTCTGGTCCTTACTCAACCTAGTTTTCCTATCGATGTAACGCCTCTGTGCCCATCGCAAACGAGTGCCTGTGCCGGCGGCAATGTGCAATTTGGGATCGAGCAATACACCTATACGGGAACGCTCAGTCTCCCCAATGGCTGTGGCGATGATTGGGTGCTTTCCTGGAAAAACTGCTGTCGTAATTATGCAATTACCACATTAGCTAATCCTGGCAATCAATCCATCTACGTAGAAGCGAGTCTAGACAATACCCTCAATCCCTGCAATAACTCGCCCGTTTTCAATAACATTCCGACTCCCATTGTCTGTGTCAACCAGCCCGTAATTTACAATCACGGTGTGACTGACCCCGACGGTGATCAGCTGGTCTTCTCTCTAGTGAACTGCCAGCAGGATAATAACCAGAATGTAATCTACGGGGCAGGCTTTAATGCGACCACGCCGCTTGTTACGGCCGCTGGCGTAACCGTAAACAATACCACGGGCGAAATCACCTTCACGCCCAATCAAGTTCAGATTGGAGTGATCTGTGTATTGGTGGAAGAGTTCCGCGGAGGGGTAAAAATAGGTGAAACTGTTCGAGATATGCAGTTTAGCGTCATTAGTTGTACCAATACCCCGCCCGTAGCGACCGGCGTAAATGGGAGTGTCAATGACTTTGATATCGACATTTGTATTGGTCAGAACTTTTGTTTTGATATCAATATGAGTGATGCCGATGGAGACAATGTTTTTGGCTTTTGGAACAATGGCATCCCTTCAGGAACCTTTACCATTGCAAATAATAATACTACGGCCCCAGTGGGCACCTTTTGTTGGCAACCTACTCCTGCTGATGCGGGTACTTATTTTTTCACTGTTTCAGTGCAAGATGATAATTGCCCATTGACTGCATCTGCAACCTATGCATTCACCGTCAATGTAACGACCACTAGTAACGCGATCACTACTGGCGGGGATCAGAGTATATGTGAGGGGCAAAGCGTCAATCTGACGGCCTTTGGGGCCGGAGCGACTTCCTATAATTGGAGTCCGGCTACTGGTTTATCCAATAGCACGATTGCCAATCCGATCGCTTCCCCTACAGTAACCACCACTTATACTGTTATCGCAGACTTCCCGAATGGTTGCTCTGCCGAAGATTATGTAACCGTAACGGTTAATCCATTGCCTTCGCTTTCGGTTTCTCCGCCCGTGGCATATACTTGTCCTGGCGCTAATGTTACGCTGACCGCGAACGCACCCACTGCTACCAATTTCAATTGGAGTAGTGGAGGGGGCGCTGCTAACGAAATCGTGAGTCCTGCTGCGACTACGACCTATACAGTCAATGTTTCGGATGCTAACGGCTGTCAGGCGACAGCAAGCACAACCGTCAATGTTGCGCAACCTGGCTCTGGTCAATGTAATGTGATCTATGTAACCCCCACGGGGACAGGAGCAGGTACACAAGCCAATCCGGCTTCCTTGACTGATGCAATCAATCAGGCCAACTGTACGGATTTGGTAATCAAAATGGCAACGGGTACTTATAATATTGATAACGCAATTACCAATATTCAAGGCAATCTCACCTTAGAAGGTGGCTTTATTGTCGGTAGTAATTGGGACAAAACCAGTACTCCCGGCGCCACGACGATTTTGCGCTCTGCAGCAAATCCGGTAGGAGCTGCCAATGCAGATCGGATATCCGCTTTTGAGATTACTGCTGCGAGTAATTTTCGCTTTCAAGATCTTACTATTCAAACCGCAAATGCTACTACAGCAGGCACTTCCAACTATGGGGTACACTTGACCAACTGTTCCGATTATGATTTTGTACGCGTACAAGTCATTACGGGGGCCGCTGGAGCAGGAGCTGCTGGAACAGCTGGTGCCACTGGTGGCAATGGCGGTAATGGCGGTGCTGGAGCTGCGGGAAGTGATAACATTCAAGCCAATGCTGGTGATGGAGGCAATGGGGGTGCTGGGGCCGGTGCTAATGGAGGCGCTGCCGGGGCAGGGGGATTAGATCCCGTAACTGCAGCTAGCTGCTGCTCCAATTTTGCTGGCCAGGTAGGAGAACAAAGAGGCTGTTGCGGTGCTGGAAATGATGGTGCCGACGGAACCGCTTCTACAGACTACCGTTCTGGTGGCGCTGGCGGCGGTGGTGGCAGCGGCGGCGAAGCGGATAACAGTGGTGGCGATGGCGGACGAGGAGCTCTGCCCAATAATGGGGGTACTGCTTTTAACTTAGGCTTTGGCGGTGCCGGAGACGGTGGCTGTAGTGCCCAAAGTGGAGATAATGGCACCAATGCAGTGGCTGGTGCCGACGGTGCCAATGGTACTGTTGGTGCAAATGGTCCCGCAGGCGCTCATGCAGTGGGCTTGTGGGTTCCTGGTGCAGCAGCTGGCGTAGGAACGGATGGCCAAGGCGGTGCTGGCGGCGGCGGCGGCGGTGGCGGCGGTGGCGAAGGCTGTGGCGCTTGCTGTAACGACGGTGCTGGTAGTGGCGGCGGTGGCGGTGGCGGCGGCGGAGAAGGTGGCGCAGGAGGCTCTGGTGGCCTCGGTGGCGGTTCTTCTTATGGCGTTTACCTCTTCAATAATGGAGCAAATACAAACTTTCGAGATTGCAATATCAATGCAGGTACCGCAGGTGCCGGTGGCGCAGGCGGTGTTGGTGGCAACGGTGGCAACGGTGGTAATGCCGGCTTAGGCTCTACTTATGGTAGTGCAGGCGGGATCAATATTGGCGCAGGTGGCAATGGTGCAGCCGGTGGAGATGGCGGTAATGGTGGACAAGGTGGCACGGGTGCTGCAGGCCAATCACAAGCCTTATTTCAAAGTGGAGGTACCGCTCCTGCCACAAGTATTACCAACTTCAACCTTGCGGCTCAGCAGACAATCACCATGAGCAATGTCTCCTGTACCAATACCAATGCAACCTTTTCTGGTCCCTTTGTCAATGCCTTCTGGGATTTTGGCGCGGGTGCAACCCCTGCAACCGCTACAGGTTTTATTCTACAAGCCGAGTACAATACTACAGGTCGTAAAGACATCATTCGTGGTGCTGATCAATATGCTGGCTTTGCCAATATCATTGTTGAAAACACCTTGGAACCCTTGGCTACTACCAATGCCCCCCTCATGGGTGGCAATTATGTGATATGTGCAGGCTCCACAATCGACTTTTCTGCGATCAATGGAGCTACTGGCTATGTCTATTTCTGGGATTTAGATGGCGCGGCTACGCCCAACACTTATACGGGTACTACTTTCCAGTCGCTCAACAATGTTACCTTTAATTTTCCGGGCACCTATGATATACAATTGCAATATCAAACAGATTGTTGTGGGCTTACTCAAGCTGATACGGTGACCATCACGGTAGAGCAGCAACCTGCGGTAACGGTTCCCGATGATGCATTTTGTGCTGGAACGGGCGGCGTAACGCTTGCTGCCGTGGGAGCAGCGGCCAGTTATAATTGGGCCCCTTCGACCGGTCTTAGCTCTAATACAGGTAATTCGGTTGTAGCCAATCCAACCAGCACCACAACCTATACTATGACGGCTTTTAATGCATCTGGTCTTTGCTATAATGTCGACAATGTAACAGTAACGGTCAATGATCTTAATTTGAATACCAGTACTGTAGCCCAAGGTTGTTTGCCGGATGGGCAAGCCAATGTGGTGCCGACAGGGGGTAGTGGTAATTACTCCTATCAATGGCAAACGACACCTGTACAGACGGCTTCGACAGCAACCGGATTGATGACGGGTACATATGAAGTAATTGTTACTGATCTGGTAACAGGCTGTGTGGACTCTGTTTCGACCTTGGTCAGTGCTAGCCCCGCCACTTTAAATTCTTTGATTATCAATACTGTTAATGCCGACTGTAATGGCCAAGCCAATGGTACTGCTACTGTAGCCGTAACAGGAGGTTCTAACAATTATACTTATGCTTGGTCTCCTGTTGGTGGTAATCTAGCTACGGCTACTGGCCTTGCGGCGGGTACTTATGACGTTATGATTACCGATAATACTACAGGCTGTACAACTACCAGTCAGGCGGTAATTGCTGAGCCGGCGCCTTTGGCGGTTTCACTCTTGAGTTCGACGGAGTCGGACTGTAACACCTTTGGCGACATCAGCGTCAATGCAAGTGGTGGTAATGGCCCCTTTGACTACCAATGGAATACTGCGCTCAATGATACCCTCAATACATTGGATAGCTTAGGGCCGGGAACCTATACGGTGACTGTAACGGATCAATCTGGTTGTGTCGAAAATCTACCCGTAACCATTAACGGGCCTCAATCCCCCGTGATCCTGACCCCAGTAAATCAAACCGATGCTTCTACATGTGTTGCCTCGGATGGTACTATTACCGTCTCTGGTGCAGGAAGTGGGGGCAATATCACTTACACATGGGACAATGGGCAAACTGGTCCAACGGCAAATAATTTGACGCCAGGTAGCTATACCGTAACTGCTACTGGTAGCAATGGTTGTACTGATGTGCTCGGTTTTACGCTCGGACCAGTCTGTCCACTTCCGGTGGATTGGCTTGGCTTTGCGGCAGAGGCCGAAGAAAGCGCTATCCGTTTGGATTGGACCACCTTGGCAGAATATGATAATAATGGCTTCTGGATTGAACGTAGTTTAGATGCTGAAAATTTCGAGCGACTGGACTGGAAAGCGAGTGAAGCAATTAGTGGAGGGGGCGCAGCGTATCGATATTTTGATCTAGACGCTATTCCACAACAATTATATTATTATCGACTAGAGCAAGTAGACCGCAGTGGGCAAAGCTATTTCTCGGAAATAAAATCTGCTAAACTATTGGCCGATAGGGCTTTATCAATCATTGATGTTTATCCTGTCCCGACTAAAAACTGGGTTTACGTTGATATCTTTAGTCAAGAGGCCCAAAAGCTTGAACTCATTCTCACAAATGCTTTGGGACAAAGAGTGAAAAGCATTAACTTATTTGTCGAGCCCGGTAGCAATCAGGTCGAAATTTCGATGGAAGAGCTGGCTAGCGGGATGTACATCGCAACTTTTGAAAGCCTTAACGGTACACATTCCGAATGTAAAATTATCAAGGAATAAAAATTTGTGTTGAGGTTTTGGTTAGAGTGCCGGTCTACCTTTTGGTGGATCGGCTTTTTCTTGCGTAGATTGTAAGGCTATGTGGAAAGGACGAAAATTTTGGAGTTGGCTGGCACAAGTCCTGATGTGGTGCGTGATTTATTTGTTGATTAGCCCCTTACCATTAGGCTTAGGTGGTGTCGCACTTTATCCTTATGAACCCGCCACTGTATCTATAGTGCTGCTCTATAGTTTGTTGCTACATGCCTTTATCTTCTATTCCTATACCTATTTCTTTTTCCCTCAATATCTGATATCAGCTTCCATAAAATTTTATTGGACTGTAAACTTTTCCTACCTGCTTGGGATCACCTTACTGAAAACAATTCTAGATTGGTTGTTTACATCCTGGGTCTTAACGTTCGCCGATAAAGGCGTACAAATCTTAGGGCTTAATCTAGAAACTCAGATTTTGGATGCAGATGCTGTACCCTATACCTTTCTCAACTGGTTTTTGCTCAACCTGATGAGTACAGCCATGATTCTGCTGATTGTCAATGCCTATAACTTCATCAAAGACTGGTGGCAAAATCGGAGAGCAAGACAAAAACTGGAAAATGAAAAGCTGAAAATGGAGCTTTCGGCACTTAAGCACCAAATCAATCCCCATTTCCTCTTTAATATTTTAAACGGACTCTATGCTTTAGCGCTAAAAAATGATGACGACCCAACTGCCAATGGGATTGAAAAGCTTTCTGGGATGATGCGCTATGTCCTTTATGAGTCCAACGATACCTTTGTTCCCCTCGAACGAGAAATCAATTATATCCAAAACTATATTGATCTTCAGCGCCTAAGAGTCAATAAACAAGTCAAGATTTTGTTACAAGTAGAAGGGCCCATCAAAGACCAAAAGGTGGCTCCTATGCTGTTTATCCCCTATATCGAAAATGCCTTTAAATTTGGGATAAGTACTGCCAAACCATCCGATATCTACATCAATTTAAAGTTGGAAGGCAATCAGCTAATGTTTGAAGTGGAAAACCCGATTCATCAAACCAGAACCTCCGATCATAGTGGTTATGAAGGCATCGGATTGGAAAATGTTAAGAAAAGATTACAACTTTTATATCCAGATCGCTATCTGATAGATATACATAACCAAGGAGATCGTTTTAAGGTCGTTTTAACGCTTAACTTATGAGGAAATTAACGGCAGTAGCCATAGATGATGAGCCTTTAGCCCTAGAGGTTATCGAGCGTTTTGCTGGGAAAAGTGAGGACTTAAACTTGCTAATGGCCTTTGAAAATCCATTGGAGGCGATTTCCTTTTTACAGGACAATAAGGTTGATCTGATCTTGCTAGATATTCAAATGCCTGATTTGACGGGGATACAACTGCTCGAAAGCTTGGTTTATAAACCG
>JBCAWW010000300.1:0-6798 GCA_038534415.1 Bacteroidota bacterium
ACTCCTGCGGGACTTTGGCTACCAAACCGCAATGATAGGTAAGCAGCACAAAGCGGTTTTGGCGGGCGATACGGTACTGGGTGATAGTCCATTGGACCGAGGTTTTCAATCATTTACGGGTTGGCTCAATGCCGTAGATGCGCATCAACACTTTATTGATGGTAAGACCCCTGGTTGGGAGCGGCGGCAATATCTTTTTACAAGCAATGCGGCCAATGAGTTTGAGCGTTTGGAGATTGCTCCTAGCCGCTGGGTCCAAAATGAGTTTATGGACCGGGCCTACGATTTCATCGTAGACTCCCACGAAAAACCTTTTTTCCTCTATTTACCTTTGACAATTGCGCATGCGGAACTGAGCGTTCCGCGCAGCGGTGATCCTGACTACAAACCAGCAGACAAAGGTCTCTTGGAGCAATATCTGGACGCCGCAGGCAAGAGTATCTTCCCCGAATTTGACTATCAAGGGGACCGCATTTATGCCAGACCGGCCCCTTATATGACACGTGCTACTTTGGCCGCCATGATCAGTCGTTTGGACAGAGACATCGGCAAACTGCTCGATTTGCTCGTTCGCCAAGGGCTAGATCAAAACACTTTGGTTATCCTCACCAGTGATAATGGCCCTCATGACGAAGCAGGGGTCGATTCGGTACAGATCGACGGCATCTTGGATAGCCCCTTCAATAGTAGTGGCGGTTTGCGAGGGTTTAAGCGGAGTTTGCATGAAGGAGGCGTACGCGTACCGCTGATCGCATGGTGGCCCGGCCAAATCAAGCAGCCGCGGGTGATTGACGTGCCTTTTGCCAATTATGACCTAGGGCCTTCATTGCTCGACTTAGCGGGAGCGGAGCCTATGGTTGGAGTGGATGGAATCAGCTTTGTGGATTTTTTCAGAGGGATAGATAAAGCCAACTTTCGGCCCCATCTTTATTTTCAATTTAGGGAGCAGCAGTCTCTCCGCATGGGCCAATGGAAGCTGTATCGGGGTCAAAATGCAAGCGTAAATGATCCGGTGGAGCTCTATGATCTCTCTGTCGATCCGGGCGAGACTAAGGATCTTGCCGGCCTGGCCGAACACCGGAATCTGATCAAGATGATGAAAAAGATCATGAACGAAGAAAATGCGGATTCGGAATGTAGTTTTGTGCCTTTTGAAATAGCGCCCTAAGTCCAGCGATTATTGCGTCCGCTCAAATCTCAGCAACCACTTATAAAAGGCTACCGAGGTATAAACCTCAGACCAAGCGTTGTGATTGTTGACAGGATGAGAGCCTGAGGTAAATAGGTAACGTTGGTTTTGATAATCGGCCTCTTTGACCTTGCTGCTGTGATGAAAAGGAGCCTCATTGATGAGTTCGATCTTTGCGACTGCTCCCTTGGTTTCGGCATGTAGGACCGATCGGTCAGCCAGATTATGAGCGGTCCAGATGGGGAGATTTTTGAAGCCTTGATAGCTTTCTACGCCATGCTGGCCCCCACAAAGCGGCGCTATGGCGGCAAAGTTTTCGGGTATCCGACTGGCTACGCCCCAAGTACCATGCCCTCCACGACTTAGGCCCGTGAGGTAAACGCGATCCACATCAATATTGAATTGAGCCGCAACTTCGGCAATGATCTGCGGGTAGGCGGCGGTGCCATGATAAAACTGCCCCTGGCTGATGTGAGGGATGATGTAAACAAAAGTATTGAGGCGAAGCTGTTTGAGTTCAGTTTCTAAGCCACTCGTTTCTTTGAGGTATTTGGCGAGGTTGCGTTCGTAAACGACATCCACCTTAGCTCCGCCAACACTCGATCCACCATGAAAAAACATGATCACCGGAAAAGCTTCAGAAGAATCGCTACAAGACTTGGGCACATAAAGATTATAACCATCGACATTGGTGTCTTCGTACTCCTTTTCGACAAGGTAGAAGTCGCCAGTCGAAGTATCCGCGATTGGGGTAGGAGCCTGGGGTAGCAACAATGCACCCAGCAAGCTGATGCTTAGCAAGAGAAAAAGTGAATTCATCGGTAGTTGATTATAGTAGCTTAAAAAGATAACTCCCAAGCCAAACAAAAAATTGTGAAGCTATTGCCTCCTGCCTCTTCTTTCCGCCTTGCGCTTTTGTTGCTTACGCTTTCGCTGATAAAAGCGATGTAAGCGGTCATTCATCCCTCCCACTATAGTTGGCAGAGATTTTTGCAATAGTCGCTCATAATAAGGGAAAGGACGAGTCAATTGGATAAACTGATCGCTCTTCATCACCAGTGCCTCAAAGCCCAGATTATTACCGCCATAATAGCTAGCCTTCCGTTCGGGTCCCTTGGCAGTAGGTTCATAATAATAGTGATCAAAATATTTGGCCGTATCTCCGACGACCTCAGTTATCTCAGCTACCAAATAGTAGGGATTGTCGAGCCTGATGCTTGCATCTGGCTGGAGCTCAGCATCGAGAAACTCAACGGAGTCCAGTTGACCGAGTTTTACCTTTTGAGTATGATAACTATAAAAAAAGTAAACCGGACAAAAGTTAAAGTTTGTCTTAAACGCCGCCACAAGGGCTTGGTTATAACGTTTTTGCTCTGCTTCGACTTGCGCTGCTTTTTCCGTCTTACCTCTTTCCCTTAAAGCATCAATGGTGGTCTGCCGAGTCTTGAGACGCACAAGCAACACCCCCTCATGTAGATTGGTAATCTGCTCAACAGCATGTCTTTTGCGGGCTTTGCGATAACTTTCTTTTTGGGAGTTTGTAGCGCTGTCTTGGGCCAAGAGGAGAGTCGGCACCCAAAGTAGGAGGAGTAAAATAGCGTAGCGTTTCATACGAGTGTGGATAGATGGATAGATACTAATGCTGCCCGTGACGCTATCAGGGCAGCTGCTTTAACTTAGCCATTTTTTTTTGAATCGCTGCTGCGCAGAACGCTTCCCCTTAGTCATTCAGGGCTAGGAAAAGTTTCATTTCCTCAAATTTAGCCCGATCTAGATGGCCCATTTTGCTACCATCCTTGCTGATAAGATGCATGTGCATAAAGGTATCATGATGGGTATAGATCCCTTGTGCATGCTTAGAAAAAAAGCCGATGATCTCTACCTCAGTATTGGCGACAGAGTAGCTTTGCTGGCCTTGATGCGCCTCCTGAGGAGAACTAACTGAGCTGCCTTCGGCTAAATTTTGAATATGAATATCCGCGCTAGCAACGCTACCGATCAATTTGAAAACAAAAGGCTCCTTTTGCGCCTGGGTCTTTTCGATCAAATAGGCTTCCAGACTTTGGAGATCCTCAACAGAGGCCGGTAAAGGGCTAGTTTCCCACTCCTTGACATTGGCGTAGACCAAAAATGGCGCTTCAATCTCATAGCTTTCTTCGACAAGCATGCTGCTATCAGAAAGGACCCGAGAAGCAAAAGCACGCCCATCATTGATCAGGATTTCCCCTCTTAGATAAGTCAACGGACCAATGCCATAGAGCCCTGACTTATCAGCAATCGTATCCAAACGGATTTTGCCAAAGAGTTCTCCTTTCCACATCACCTCCTTCATAGCGCCTACATTTTTGACCATGGCTGGAGCACTTCCTTGTGCTTCTTGCTCGCTACGGCAAGCGGTTAGGCAGCTTATCCCGACTAGACAGATAAAAAAATACTTCATTTTTAGACTCAGTAAAAAAGTAAGCTAGCTGCTTTAGAGCAAACTCACATCCGTGATAATCTCCAATACTGCGGGTCCCTCATGTGCAAAGAGCGCCTGCATCGCGACCTCTAATTCGGAGGGCTCCTTTACGTTGATCCCTTTGGCACCACAAGACTCGGCAAAGGCCGCAAAACTCGGATTGACCAAGCTCGTCTGATAAACAGGCCAGTCTCCGGCGCGCTGCTCCTTAGAGATTTTGCCTAGTTCAGAATTGTTGAGCACAATCAATTTGATCGGCATTTGATATTTGACCAAAGTGGTAATCTCCCCCAAATACTGCGTCAAGCCCCCATCTCCCGCGACCGCTACTACAGGACGTTGATCTTTGACCGCAGCCCAGGCTCCCATGGCCGCCGGTAAGGCAAACCCAATCGATCCCAGATAGCCCGACATCAAAAAGGAGTTTTGTTTGCTTTCGTAATAGCGCCCAAACGAATAAGCGTTATTGCCCACATCTACGGTCATGACCGCATTTTCAGGGGCATGGCGGTTCAAGGCATCAAATACGTGGATGGCACCGAGTCCTTGGCCTTTATACTCTTTTAAGCGGCGTTTTTTCTCCTCCCGCCAGATTTGCCAGCGTTCGGCTATTTCTTGGCTTTGGTCTTGGCTGGCAGTTTTCTGCTCCATCGCAGAACGCAAAAGCTCAACCGTAACCGACAGCTCTCCCCAGATCGGTACATCGACCTTGTGAAACTTCGCTAAAGCCAGCTGGTCAAAATCTACCTGGATCGTCTTTTTCTTATCGGTAATGCCAGTATGCTTAGAAAAGGAAGCGCCCAAAACGAGAAGCAGATCCGATTCATTCATAAACCAAGAGGCTACTGGCGTACCGCTGCGTCCCAGCACTCCCCCCGCCAAAGGATGGCTATCTGAAATCTGGCCTTTGCCTTTAAATGTCGTCAATACGGGGCATTGTAAGCGTTCAGCAAGGCTGATAATCCCCTCCATGTCAAAACGGGCACCATGCCCAACCACGATCACCGGTCGCTTGGCTTTATTGAGTAGCGCTACCGCTTCGGCGAGGCTCTCTTGCGGCGGATGAATCTGCTGTCTGCCCATACGCTTACGTGGCGTACCCGCTTTTTCCCCCGGCGCTGGATACACTTGCACTTCATCAGGAAAGGTCAAATGGCTCACATCTCGACGAATAATCGCGTGTTTGACCGCTAGATTCATGAGTTCGGCATGCCGGCTATCTTTTTGCACCCGATGATTAAAGGCAGCGACCGTGTCAAAGGCCTTCACCAGATCCAGCTCTTGAAAATTACCCGTGCCCAATACCTGCGAATCCACCTGTCCCGTCAAGGCTAATAGTGGGGCTCGATCGACCTTGGCGTCCCACATG
This sequence comes from Bacteroidota bacterium, assembly GCA_038534415.1. Taxonomy (GTDB): domain Bacteria; phylum Bacteroidota; class Bacteroidia; order J057; family J057; genus JBCAWW01. The sequence goes on from JBCAWW010000300.1 coordinate 5,020, forward strand.
CCGGTATACATATTGGTAGAGCCGGGTCCGGCAATCGCAAAACAAGCCGCTGGCCTGCCCGTCAATTTGCCGTAAGCAGAGGCTGCAAAAGAAGCCGCTCCTTCATGTCGAATACCATAAAAATGAAGCAAGCCCTTCTCTTCCTTGAGGCGAAAAGCATCTGCCAAACCAAGGTTTGAGTGACCGACCATCCCAAAAACAGTATCTACGCCCCAAGCGACCATGGTCGAAACCATCACATCTGAAATGGTTTTGGTATGCCCTTCTGCCACTTCCAAACCGACAAAAACCGCTTCTTCCTCCACTTTGAGGGCATAGGTCGGCACCCCATCATCATAGCCTCCGGGTGGTTTGCCAGTGCAAGGATGAAAATCCCAACCATGCCAGGGGCAGCGAAGCAAACCATTTTCGATTGAGCCCTCGCCCAATGGACCACCCTGATGCGGACATTTATTATCTAAGGCGCTAATCTTCCCCTCAAAGCGGGTCAGGCAAATATCGTGGGTCCCTGCGGTAACGGTCATCACTCGCCCTTCCTGCAAAAAGGAAGCGTCTTCGAGGACTTTGAACCATTTGAGTTGAGGCATAGCTTGAAGGTTTCCAGTAAAAAATTATAGAAGCGGCTTGAAAACCGCTCCTATCAAAATCGTTTATTCGTAATCCTAAGTATGAAGGCAAAATCAGCCATAGGGAATTGCGAAAGATGATTCGCCACAGTCTCCCTACTAAATACTTTCTACTTAATACTTAATTTACCAACGGATCAAGGCAGAAGCCCAAGTAAAGCCACTCCCAAAGGCCGCGAGGCAAACAAGTTCTCCCTTTTTGATTTTGCCCAGTTCCCAAGCCTCATTGAGGGCGATTGGGATAGATGCGGCGGTAGTATTGCCGTACTTTTGGATATTGTTGTGGACTTTTTCTTCCGGTAGTTTGAGAGTACGACGGACCATCTCAGCGATACGAAGATTGGCTTGGTGAGGGATAAACATATCGATATCCTCCACTTGATTGCCTGTAGATTGGAGGGCTTCCATGATTACTTCCGGAAACTTACGCACGGCAAGTTTGAAGACAAATTGGCCGTCCATGACGGGATAAACGCTTTTATCGTCAATCATCTCCGGAGTAATATGACGTTCTTTATGCCCAGAAGGAGTAAGGACAGCGAGTTTTTCAGCATGTTCACCCGCGGCATGCAGATGAGTAGTGAGGACGCCACGGCCTTCTTCTTCGGTGGGTTGTAGTATTACGGCTCCGGCTCCATCGCCAAACAATACCGTCACATGACGACCATCGTCCGAAAAATCAAGCCCAGAGGAATGAATCTCAGAACCTATCAGTAGGATGTTTTTGTACATCCCAGTTTTGATAAATTGATCTGCAATGGAAAGGCCGTAAATAAATCCAGAACACTGATTACGGATATCTAGGGCCGGTACGCCTTTATCGCTGAGTCCGAGTTCTCTCTGTACCAGAACGCCTGATCCCGGAAACATATAGTCGGGATTGAGGGTAGCAAAAATGATGAAGTCAATATCATCTGCGGTAATGCCTGCGCGCTCCATGGCCATATTGGCCGCTTGCACGCCCATGCCCGCTACTGTATCCTTGCCAGGAGTAAAATAGCGTCTTTGTTTAATCCCAGAACGTTCTTGTATCCACTGATCTGAAGTGGTAAATCGCTCAGCAAGGTCATCATTGGTAACTACGTTTTCGGGTACATAATAGCCGATGCCGGCGATAGTAGATCTTTTCATAAGAGGAGTAATTAGTAATCCG
>JBCAWW010000301.1:0-6784 GCA_038534415.1 Bacteroidota bacterium
AAAATACATACAACAAACAGTAGAGACGATTATGTAATGTTACAGCCAAAAAATTTTCGCAAGCGGCCTTCTGAGCCGCCAGAAAGTGGTATTGCGATGTTTTGAGCCCAAACAGGGAGCAAGGAGTCAATAGCGACTCGTCAAAAAAATGTCAATTTGGCCACAATCGCTGGCCTTTGATTGCAAAAACCTAAGCTTTCTGAGATAAGCCCAATTACTCTCATCCAGCTATATCTTTTGGGGACTTCATGGAAAAGCTTCTCCAACGCATCCAATCCCAGTCAGTATATCTGATCAGAGTCTCCCACTCATTTATCAAGCTGGGGAGCCTCTTTTTTATGCTCGGGCAAGCCTTCTCTCCAAAATGGGTCAAGTTAAACTTACCCAAGCGAGTGCCTGCTGGCTGACTTTTGGGGCTGGCCCATTTCATGGAACGCTCAGTTCGCTGGGCTGCCGAGGCCCTCAAAGATCCCATTCTAGCCCTAGGCGAAGCAATGGAGAAGTGCGTTCTGCGCAGCAACTAAAACCAAAATCCCTCCACCTAACAATAGGTGAAGGGATCTATATACATTTACCGTCTAATGTGCTTAATCCATCAAAGCTAGTTCTGAAGAAGAACGAGCAATACAGGCTTGATACTCAGCCCAAAGTGCTTCGGCTTTCTCTTCGCCGCCAGCAAGTTCGGTCAAAGCGGCCCACCACTTTTGATTGTCGGGGCTTAGCGCCCAGTTCATAGACTCGATACCGTCCATACCCCAGATGGCCATACGATCCCAGCTTCCAGTTTGGAAATCAACCATCACTTCTGGTCCGGGCGTACTGGCCTTTTCACTGGCGACCTTGAAGTAATCATCAATGATCTCAATAGCGCGGTTTTCCTTGCCTGCCTTAAAGTCCAACATGACAACTCTTTTCCATTGTGGGTTGTCGCGCTTGACTCCTTCCTGCGCATAAGTGCTGGGTAGCAAAAATAATCCGAATCCTAAAAAGGCGAGGGTGTTGAAGATGACTTTTTTCATGACTAATCAATTATGTGTTGTTAAAGCGAAGCCCACAAAAAAGGGCTTAACTCAAGCAACAAAATTTATTGCTAAGGCAAACCCGTACTTAACCCTTTTTCCAGCCGTAGAAATACCCTTTCTGAGATATTATCGCTTCACTGACTGTAATTGATGATGTCCAGTAGCAGTTTGCAAATGAAGGGGATAGACGCCTTGGGCCAAGAGAAATACAAAAGCAAAATGCAAGAAAAACAGATTTCAGTCTGAGCATGAGCAAAATGAAAATGGTTATTTTTGCCTGCCTCAAATTTGGTGTTCTTACGATTTTAAAAAAATACGGCATTCTGCAAACATGTTACACTCGCAACAAATATTGGCTTATCTCAAGCGTATCCAATACCATGGGGACCTAAGTCCTAGTTTGACCCTACTAAAAAATCTACAGCAGCAACATCTCTTTCATATACCCTTTGAAAACTTGGACATCCATCGGGGCGTGCGGATCGAGTTGGACACTGAGCGGATCTATCAAAAGTTAGTGGTCAATCGTAGAGGGGGTTTTTGCTTTGAGCTCAACGGCTTGTTTTATGAGTTGTTGACCAGCTTGGGTTTTAGGGTAAAAATCGTTTCGGCTATCGTGATGGATGAGGATAGAACTTGGACCCCGGAATATGATCATATGAGTTTGGTAGTCAATATCGAGGGGACAGACTATCTCTCGGATGCGGGTTTTGGTCGTTTTAGCTTTTGGCCGATCAAACTAGCGCCAACTTTAGTCCAAGAGGATCAAGAGGGTAAGTTTAGGGTAGAGAGCGGCCCTGCCGAACGCTTAGTCATTGCCAAGTGGGACGGAGCAGATTGGCAGCCAGAGTTTGCTTTTCACAATCAGGGGGTGGCTTATGAAGCTTTTGCGGGCCGTTGTGCCTATCATCAAGATGATCCTGGCTCGCACTTTCTCAAGCAGCGCGTGATCACCATGCCGAGCGAGCAAGGACGATTGACGCTGACAGATAAGGAATTTAAGATCACCCGAGCAGGGGAAACGTTCCACGCAGTGGCCATCAAAGACGAAGCGGACTTTATGGCCAAGCTCAGGGAGAATTTTGGCGTGGAAATATAAGCTCCCCCCTAGCCTTTTATGCGTCTAAGGGGGAGCCGATACTTATGCCTAAGAGTAGGTTTGGAATTTTCCTGCCAGCAAAAATGTTATACTAAACTCGCTCTGACTTAACGGAAATTTGAAAAGCCAATAAGGTATAAATAGAAGCTAGCAAGGCGAGCGCAATCCTTACCCAATGCAGGATCACCCACCACTGCAATTTGCTAGCCGCTTCGGCAGCCGTATAACTCTGATCCATAAAGGCTAGATTGGTCGGCAGATGAAAAATAGAAGTAATGGCCAGACTAATCAGCGTAAGATAGAGAGCGATTCGCCATTTTTGCTTGGCCGCGGGATTGGTCTTATTTTGATAAATAGAGGCGATAATCCCGATAAAACCCGGCAAGAGGGTAAAGGCGACTGTTGGTAATAACAGCAAAAAGGTAGGGCCAAAGCCCTCCATAAAAATCATCGGGTCCTGTGCTTGCCAAGCGACTGCATGGGTAAAACCGATATTGATAATATTGCCAAAATAAGCGCTACAGCCAATAATCGCGAGCAAAGCCAAATTTCGTTTCATGATACAAAGTCTTTAGAATGGATATTTAAGTGATTTGCCTCTTAGACAATCACAACCCTGATGTGTAAAGACTTTGCCGAGATTAATTCAAATTAAGACGATTTTTCCATTCTGCATCCTCTAGCAACTGCTGCAAAAAGTTCTTTTTTTCAAACTGGGTTTTGAAACGATTTTCTCGATGCCACTCTACGTATTTGACCTCAGAGTCTTCGACCAGATAGTTTGCGTCTGGCGCTAATTCTTGTCGAAAACTAGAAAATGCTTTTTCATTGTGGAGCAGTTGCTTCGCCTCAATAATGCCTTTTTTTAGCGAAATCGAAACTTTTTTATAACAACGGCACGGATTCGTTTTATCTACCAGACCACACTTATGCTGCATGAAGTTGATCAAATCCTTGCGGGCTTTGCTGAGTTTCATGCGATAATTGGCCTTGCTGATCTCCATGATTTCGGAGCCAATATTGTGATCTGCGCCAAACATTTCGCCGATAATAAAAATCATGCGCTGCTCTTTAGTGAGACATAGCAACATACCCGATAGGCAAGTCGTTCGTATCTCACTGACTGCTGCCTTTTTTTCTGCTTGTTCCTCTGTGGTCAACTCCACATTAGGTATCGCATCTAAGGCCTCACCCAAAGCTTGAAAGTTAGTAGCAATGGCGGTGGCTTTCTTTTTTTGATCGTTGAGAAAATGATTGCGCACAATGCGGTAAGCCCAAGTGCGGAATGAGCTATTGAAATTGAACTTGGCAAGATTGGAAATGATCTTGATTAGGGCTTCTTGGCTAAGGTCTGCCGCATCATCTGGATTACCGAGCATCTTCCATGCGATGTTGTAGATATAGGGTTGATGGCGCGCAATGAGTTGATTCAACGCAATTTTGTCGCCCGCTAAAATGGTCTTGACCAATGATTGATCAGAGGGTTCGAACTGCTGAGAAGGGGAAAATGGGTTCATCTTTATCCTGCCTGACTTGATTTGAAGCTAGCGATAGCGCTCAAGGCACCTCTATTTACTGATAAGGTAATCCCAATTATTTAGAATCTCCAGATCAAGACATTTGTCACCTAAGTTTTTAGACTTTATTATAGCCGCCTAAGTTTCTCTTATGGATAAGCAACTATTTCTCCTTCTAGCAATCTCCCTATTTATCAGCCAGGGTACAGCGCAAACTTTGACCGATATCTTTAGCAATGTTGATACGCTTTTTATGCCCGGAGCTGGCATAGGCAATCTCTCGCCCAATGATGCGAGCGTCAGCCCAATAGTGTCGAGCAGTCCCTGTGAAAGTCCACAGCTACAATTCTCGCTAGCGAGACAATACCAAAACGGTAGGGTCATCGCAGTAGGACATGAGGCGATCTTGTCCAATAACAATATTGTAGAAAACGACAACTTCGCCTTTGTCAGTAATGCCATCACTTGGCTCAATCCCGGCAATAAAAGAGTTGCAATTAAAGAAGGATGGATCAACATGGGCAATACCAGCATCTTGCGCAACACCCTAAGCAATGACAACTATAGCTTTAATAGTCTCAGCGGCAATATCACAAGCAGCTCCTTGAGCAATGTCGATATCCTCATATTGGGCAATGATTGGAATGGCTCCCAAGCATATTTAGCTTCCGAACTAAGCGCCATTGATGCCTTCGTGGCGGCCGGAGGCGGGGTTTTTATCGCTGGACTCGGCTGGAGCTGGCCGCAGGCGCTAAATCAATATCCGATGAACCAAGTCGCCATGCTCTTTGGTTTTGAATATCAGACAAGTATCATTCGAGATCCCAGTTTCAATGTCAATGGCTCTCCTAAGCTTTATCATTTTTATCCTGAAAACCTGAATAGCAGTCAAACTCCTTACTGTCCTTCGCCCTTTGTCGGGATCAACATCCCTAGAGGAGACAGCATGCGTATCTTACGAATGGCGGTTTCGACCATGGGTGAATTTACCCAACAATCAGGTGGTCTAAATGCGACCTCCCTTTTGATTGAGCCTTGGCTAGCGCAGATCAATGAGATTTATGGCAGGGAATATTGCGTGCGCTTCGAAATCATCCCCAACAATGATCTGCTGATTTTTCCTGATCTCAATACCGATCCTTGGGGCACTTTGCCAGCGGGCTCCGGCGGTTGTACCAATGCGGGTATCATCCTCAGTGAGCAAGCAAATGTAATCGACAGCATCATCGGCGCTCCCAATTACGACATCAGCCATGTCATCGCAGCTAGTCCGTTTGGAGGAGGTTGTGCCGGGGGGCTCAAATCGGGGCTGTCGGGTGGCTTTGATATACCCGTGACACGGCACGAGATAGGCCATCAATTTTCGCAATCACATACCATCAATCACAGCAGCAACCGCAATTATGAACCCGAGAGCGGCGGTTGGACCATCCAGGGCGGTAATGCTCAAGGCTATGCTCATGCCGTTTCTTACCATCAATTGGCAGACTTTCTCCTCAACAATGCCGCATTAGTGGGGACCAAACTGCCTACCAACAACCATATCCCCAGCGTAGATGCAGGCCCAGATGTGGTGATTCCCATTAGTACTCCTTTTACCCTTACAGGCTGGGCGTCCGATCCAGATCCAGAGGATAGTCTGACTTACGTTTGGGACAATATGAACCGTGGACTCCCGCAGACGATACCCGTAGGAGATGATACGCAAGGAGCCATTTTTATGCGTTTAAAACCCGATACAAATGCGAGCAGGACCTTCCCTCAAATGAGCGATGTAGTCGCCAATAATAATGTCAACTCTCAAGAGCAATTGCCCAGTCAAAGTCGAATCATGGATATCAGACTGACGGTAAATGACAATCATCAAATCCTCTACAATGGGGAAATGATCAATGCCAGCGGCATCAACTCGGATGACATCCAAATCACGGTAGCCGATGCAGGGCCTTTTGAAGTTACGAGCCAAGCGAGTGCTGGGATTATCTATACTGGCGGAAGCGATCAAATGCTTAGTTGGGCCGTCAATGGCACCGACGCCCCACCCATCAACACCCAATTTGTGAGCATCAGCTTATCCTTGGATGGAGGCTATACTTATCCTATCAGTCTCCTAGATAGTACGGCCAATGATGGTAGCGAAAGCATCAGCCTGCCCAATATCTCCACCACCCAAGCTCGCCTCAAAGTAGCCGCTAAAGGCAATATCTATTTTGATATCAATACCCACGACTTTGAGATACAATTTGATCCTAGCAACTCGCTTGAGGAGCAAAACGATTTTGTCATCGAGCTCTATCCCAATCCGGTAAAGCATCAGTTTCAGATTGCTGTCCCCGCCCAAATGCGATATCAAGTCCAATTATATGACGCAAAAGGCAAGCTACTACTCAAACAAAATCAGCAAAACCGCTTTAATGTGGCAGATTTTACCGAAGGTATTTATTTCGTCGTAGTAACAAATTTAGACTCATACGAAAAAGCAATAAAAAGACTAGTAGTAGTAAAATAGCAGGCCTAACTAAGCGTTTTCAAAATGCGGGACACTTCTTTTATTTGATTGAAACTAAGCTTTATGAAAATCTACGTGAAACTTTTGCTATTACTACTGGTGGGCGGATTGACCTTTGCCTTTGCCCCCGCAGATGATATTATCGGAACCTACGGAGTCGGTGCAAACAATCCATCTCAGATCGAGCTCTCCTTGCATGCAGATCATAGCTTTAGCTATCAGGATTACTCCAATCCCACAAATCAGATCGACGCTACCGGCAGATGGGAAATCCAAAGAAGCAAGATTGTCTTGCTGGACTACGACCCACAGCTTTCGATCCACAACAAATGGAAAATCGAGCAGCAAGGCATGCTTGCCAAGTCAAGAAAGGGCCTGAGCTTTTATACCCTACATCGATTAGGAGAGTAGTGTATCTTTTCTTCTTGCTTCGCAGAACGCATTTCTTGAACATCCCCTTTTCGCTTGCCGTTCTCTTCATCCCGATTAGTATGAGGGAGGAGAGATATTCAAAAGTAGCGTTCCGCGAAGCGGTAAAAAAATGAAAAAAATAAACGTAATCGGTACGAGCGCCTCTGGCAAATCTACCTTTGCAAAGAAATTGGCCAAGGAGTTGGACCTCCCCTATGTAGAGATT
>JBCAWW010000302.1:0-6761 GCA_038534415.1 Bacteroidota bacterium
TGGTTGGCAAGGAGAGAAAATGAAAATAGAGCAAAAAGAAAGATTGGTAAATATCTAATTCAAAAAAAAGCTTTGCATTATTTGGCCCTTTATAGCCATTGGAGATAAGAATAATCAATGAGTAAAAAGCAAAAATAAGGCCGATGAATAGCAAATCCGTAGAGCAGGACTTTGGCCAAACTCTACGGATACAAAGATTTTGAATCTATTTTTAGGCCAAACTTGGCTCTTTGGGTTTTAGTAAAACCCCAAATATCAAAGCACAAATCAAGGAAACCAGCAATCCAACCGGAAATATCTCCATAAAGGTAACCCCCAATCGCACCGCTACATTTTCCTTATAGGATTTCATCATCGCTTCCTGCGAGGCAAGTTGCTCATCAATCGCCTCTTCGGTCATCCCGTCAGCAGCCATCCCTTCACGCAATTGCGCCACATAAGAATCCGCAAATCCTTCCCCATAATTACGATAATAGATCTCCCAACTCAGGGTGTAAATAGTTCCCGCGATCAGCGTGATATAGAGCCCAATCAAAAATGCCTTTCCAAATTTGATGGTCCCCCCCAAATGCTTGTCGCGATATTGTTTCACCGCAAAAAAGATGGTGGATAGCGCAATGATCATGGAGGTATAACCAATCAATTCTTGGTATTCCATATTTGTATCAGAGAACTCTTCGGGGAAGAACAAAAAGAACATAGAGGCGCAGATCAGGCCTGCAATCAAACCGAAAATGAAGATAATCTTAGTCATAGTGTTATTTTTTGTGATGCCCCAAAATGTGTATTTCCAGGCAATGGGGGCTCATACTTTCGGGTGATTATGGCTTTCGAGTCAAAAATCACCCTTTTAGGTGAGGCTAAGAAATGAGTCCTTTTGACTTGGCGATCTGTACCGCTTGGGTGCGGCGACGAGCCGAGAGTTTTTGAAAAAGTTTGGACGTATGCGTCTTGACGGTATTGAGGGAAATAAATAATTGCTCAGCGATTTCTTGGTTGGAGTGCCCTTGCGCCATCAATTCAAGCACTTCCATCTCTCGCTTGCTTAGTCCTAGCTCTGCGATCGCTGCTGGTTTTTGGGGCTTTTCACCGCTGCGCGGAACGCTTCTCTCTAAAGCCGGGTTGGGGCGGGTAAACTTCAGACCTACCCAGATTCCTAAAGCAGTAAACAACAAGGCCACCAGACCGATATAAAACTCCACCGATATATCACGGATCAAGAAGCGATAATCGACAAATTTCATCAATAGCACGAGGAGAGCCATCGCAACACCATAGAGTATGATTGTTTTCTTCATAAAGAAGCCAGCTATCGGTATCTCCTTAAAGATACAGATAGCTGGCAGGATTGAAAATTATTGAGAAGCGTTCCGCGAAGCGCGAAGCCAATCAATGTCGCTAAACTTTACCTTTTTTGATCACCTCTACCACTGTAGGATCAAGTAAGGTAGAGACATCGCCTAACTTATCAGCGGTCCCATCGGCAATTTTGCGCAGGATACGACGCATGATTTTTCCAGAGCGAGTCTTAGGCAAACCGGGTACAATCTGAATTTTGTCTGGCTTAGCGATGGGCCCAATTTCGTGGGTCACCGTATTGCGGATCTCTTGTACAATGGTATCATCAGCCGCAACTCCATCGGCACATATCACATAGGCATAAATCCCTTGGCCTTTGATGTCGTGCGGATACCCAACGACTGCTGACTCCACCACTGATGGATGCTGGTTGATGGCGTTTTCGACCTCAGCGGTTCCCATGCGGTGCCCAGAGACGTTGATTACATCATCTACTCGGCCAATGATACGATACATACCATTTTCATCACGGCGGCAGCCATCTCCCGTAAAGTATTTGTCTTCAAAAGAAGAGAAATACACCTGCCTACAACGTTCATGATCGCCATAAGTGGTACGGATCATAGACGGCCACGGAAATTTTACACATAACAGGCCTTCCACATCATTGCCCTCTATTTCATTGCCGTCTTTGTCTACCAATATGGGCTGTATGCCTGGCAGTGGTAGCGTCGCATAACAAGGCTTTAGGGGCGTAATACCAGCTAGCGGAGAAATCATAATCCCTCCGGTCTCCGTTTGCCACCAAGTATCTACGATGGGTATATCTTTCTTACCAATGTTGTCATTATACCAATGCCAAGCTTCTTCGTTGATTGGTTCGCCCACAGTCCCGAGCACCTTTAAGGCACTCAAATCATAAGGGGTAACAAAGTCCAAGCCTTTGGCCTGTAGCGCACGAATAGCGGTTGGTGCAGTATAAAACTGATTGACTTTATGCTTTTCACAAATTTGCCAGAAGCGCCCTGGATCCGGCCAGGTAGGCACGCCCTCAAACATCATGGTGGTAGCACCACTTAAGAGAGGCCCATATACAATGTAAGAGTGTCCCGTGATCCAACCAATATCAGCAGTACACCAATAGATATCATCTTCGTCGTACTGAAATACATTTTGAAAGCTAAATGCCGTATAAACCATATAACCCGCACAAGAATGAACCACTCCTTTGGGTTTGCCAGTCGAGCCCGAGGTATAAAGGATAAATAACATATCCTCAGCGTCCATGGATTCGGCCTCACAATGATCCTCTACTTCCGCCATTTCTTCATGAATCCACTTATCACGGAAAGGTGTCCAATCGATGGTGTGATCGGTACGCTTGAGCACCAATACAGTTTCTATGGAGGTGACATGTTCAAATTCTAGGGCCTCATCGACAACCGCTTTAACGGCTATCTGCTTAGTCCCTCTAAAGTTGCCATCTGAACAAATGACCATTTTACAGGAAGCATCATTGATACGATCGGCGAGGGCATTGGCCGAGAAACCAGCAAATACCACCGAATGAATGGCGCCAATGCGGGCACAGGCTAAGACTGCGATCGCCAATTCAGGGACCATGGGCATGTAAAAACAAACCCTATCCCCTTTGGAGATACCATTGCGTTTGAGGACATTGGCCATGCGACATACTTCACGATGCAGCTCGCGATAGGTGTAAGTGACATGCTCTTCATTGGGGTCATTGGGTTCCCAGATAATGGCAGCTTTGTCGCCACGGCTTTCAAGATGTCTATCGAGGCAGTTTTCCGTTATATTGAGCTTCCCTCCTTGAAACCATTTCACGTCAGGATCGCGAAAGTTCCATTCAAGAGTTGTGTCCCATTTTTTGTGCCATTGAAAAGTTTCGGCCTGTGAGGCCCAGAAGGCTTCGGGATCTTGAACCGAAGCAGCATACACCTTTTCGTAGTCTTCGAAGGTGCGAATGCGAGTAGTCATGATGTCAATTATTTTTCCTTTTGTGTAACAGACCCTAAGATAGAAAAAAAAGAGGGCTAAGTGTGGAAACTCTTAGCCCTCTCAAAAGAATATTATCAATCCTATTTTTGGATCTGCAAAATGGTCTGCTTTTGTTGTTCCCCGATCAAAAGCTTCAGGGTATAGAAGCCTGCTGGCAGCAGGGGTAATTGCAGTTCTTGCTGCACCTTACCTGGTGTTTGTTGCCATTGATGCTGCCATACCTCTTGCCCTACCAGGTTATAAAGGTGGAGTTCGGCAAGGCCGTTGCTTAGAGAAGAACCCTCAATCAGTAACTGTCCTTTGGTAGGATTGGGATACACCTGCCAATCGAGCTGCTTTTCGATCTCTAAATCTGTGGCAAAGCCGACCGAAATACTTTGTTGGGAACTAAAGCTACAGCTACCATCGCTCACTGTCAGTTTGACCTCATAGCGTCCATGAGTTGCATATACATGCTGCGGATTAGCTAGATTGGAAGTACTACCATCTCCGAAGTCCCATTGCCAATTAGTCGCGTTGGGGTTATTGTCGACGAAGTTTACAGTCTCTCCGGCAGTAACATTGGGGTCAGATAAGCTGAAGGCTTGGATAGGGCCCTCTCCGCGAAGGATACAATCGTAGGCAGTTTGAGCAGCTGTCGATTGAATCAATAAATCATTGAGATTATTACCAGCGATCAGGGCAAAGGCCACCGTATCTTTTTGTCCAGGCTGCAAATTGAAAGGACCAGTACCAATATAATGCATCACATCTTGGCCGGGGCCATTCAGACCTGCGGAAGCAGTAGCAGGAGAAGGGAAATTGGTCAAGGAGAGATATTTGGCTTGATCGGTAAAATTGCTCAGGGTTGGATTGCCAAGAGCCCGAGCATAGAAGTTACCATCATTGAGCAATTTGAGGCCATAGTGAGCGGAGGTTCCTCCTTGTGCATCATAAGTATAGATTATGCGCTCGTTGGGGTCATATTCACAGCGATTGAGGTTGAGCTGTTGGGTTACGATATCGAAATCAGCGAAAATGCCAGCACTTACATTGTTGATAGGAAATACTTTTTCGTTTTCAACCTCATATAGTAAGACGACGAATTTTTGATATTCCGCATCATCCCAAGCAAAGGTATTTTGGGTTACCGTTACGCCAAGCGGAATGTTAGCTCCATTGTCACTGAACTTGCCACTCGCCTCAAAATCAGCCAAGTAGGGATTGGGATTTTTGCGGACAAAATCGACGGTGTTAAAATCGTCGTCCCGGACATTTTGGGTACTGGTGCGAAAATAATTTGAAATCTGGCTAGCCGAGTTACCGATCAAGAAACTCCCCTCTGCAAACACATTTTGGCTTGTTTGAAAAAGGACGCCTAGCCCTTGTAAGTAGGAACCAAAGTCATTAAACCCAATAGTGCCTTTGCTGGTGACGGTAGTGCGGAACTGATTTTCCTCTACATTTAACCAAGAAGGATTTATGCGCAGTTGGATATATTCAAAATCGTCATATCCTGTGGCAGGATCGGTATAAGTAAATTTCAGATCTACCAAGTAATCAATCGGTAGGTTTGCACTTACCGCAATCTTAAAATCATCAGTTGAATGGTGGGAATTGAGCGTTCCCAGAGGGCCTATCACCGCCTTATTGTCGAGGACCTGGACAAAAGGAGTTTGCTGTAATGGGATGCTCAAAGAGACCTCTAAATTGCTCGTAGGGTCTAAGTAGTTAAGAAAGCTGACATCTAAGGCGACTGTATCTCCCCCCGCAATCCGTCCGTCTCCATCCGCATCTACCAAATGATAATCTTTTGTACGGATAGATGGAGTTGCATCAGGCAAAAGGGCCGCAAACATGTCTAAACGGCCTCGGCCTACTTTATCCACTAAATTGAAATCGTGGGGGATAGCTTGAGCACTTACTCTTACCTTTTGGGCTGCCTGCGCGCCATTGTATTGCGGGAACTCGGCCAAAGTCAAAGCCACTGCTCCAGCTACAATAGGTGCAGAGATGGAAGTACCTTGCCATAAGCCCAAATAATCGTCTTCCCCGTTGAGAGAAGAGATGAAGATACCGGGTGCGCTCATGTCAACGCTATGATTGAAGGTAGTGGAGCAGCAAACAGAATCTTGCGGACCACTAATCGCAACAGAGATCGCTCGATCAAATGCAGCAGGATAAAACCTAATATTTGAATTACTATTACCCGCAGCTACAATCACTGCGGCCTGCCGATTAATCGCGGCATAGTTTACGGCTTCTTCCCCAAATCGCGTTGGGATAGGAGAACCCCATGAGAGATTGACCACTTCGCATCCTTGGTCTACGGCATAGACTAGGCCTTGATAGCCATAATAGATACTCCCAATATTTGATTCAGGAGAGGCTTTGACCGGCAGATAGCGACAATTGAAACCAGTACCGGCAATGCCAATCCCGTTATCAGTTGTGGCTGCAGCAACTCCTGCTACACCCAAACCATGCCAAGGGAAGATCGTACTCGCGTTATTGTCTCCGGCTTCGCCTAAGGAATCTCCCCCAAAGTCCCAGCCGCGATAATTATCAACATAGCCATCCTGATCATTGTCAATGCCATCTATCGGATCATTGACATTGAGAAAGAGGTTGTCTTGCATATCGGGATGCTCAAAGGACGTCCCAGAATCAACGATCCCGATCACCACATTGGTATCATTTCGTTGAATGTCCCAAGCTTCCTGAGCTCGGATCATCTGCAGGTGCCAACTACCATTTGCCCCATTGGTGGTATCAGCAAAATAGTCATTGGGCTGATACATGGTTTCGGGTACAAACCAAGGCTCTACATATTCAAATTCGGGCAATCTATTTAAGATACTTACCGCTGCATTGATTGAGTATAGGTTTGGATCATACTCTAGGCTGTAGATTAGGCTTAAATCTACCAGTTTCTCCCCATAAGCATTATGGGTTTGAGAAGGTACTTGATGGTGTGGAAAAACTTTTTCAAGTCCTTTGACTTTTAATTTACCCAGGGCAGCATTGACCGCAGGAATATTAATCTGATGGGCTTGACACAGGTTCCTAAACTGGGGTTTGACTTTGAAGATCAAGCGTCCTTCCCAGACTTTTGCCCCTTCAGGCAATTGGTAGGAAAGAGGAACACTTATTGTTTGTTGAGCAGATAAAGCGGGAAAGAAAAATAATCCAAGGAGCAGCAGTAAGGCTTTGTTTATCAGGTTTTTTTGCATGAGGCCATAGATTCCTTTGAGGCTTTTTTTATGGATAACGATCCAAAGCGATAAAAAGGCATGTATAAAATTAGAAAAATTGAATAGGTTTTTACAGTGGAGTGTCACAATTTCTTACTTGGGTGGGTTATTACCGAAATTAGAGGCCTCCACGAGTGCACAACTAATTTTTCTATTAATGCCAATTAATCCTTAATTTTGATCTTTAAGAAACGATTGTATGAATCC
>JBCAWW010000303.1:0-6759 GCA_038534415.1 Bacteroidota bacterium
GCAAAGCCAAATCAGACTCTACAATCTACAAGGCAAGCTCGTATGGGAGCGCCAATTGGCAGCTGGGGAACAAAGTCTAGACTTGCCGGCTTTGCCGAACGCTTTGTATCTGCTACAAATTCAAAATGAGGCGGGATTGTACCAACAAAAATTACAGATCCAACATTAAGCCCTTAGTCCGCATAGGGTCGACTGGCGGAAAGATAACGCTCTTGATAATAAGGCATGTCATAGTAATCATCCACCACGACTCCACGACTTGAAGCATGGATCATTAATAGCTGATCTGCTTCATGCTCCATCACTAGCGCAACGTGACCTACCGTTGCCACATTCGCGTCCGAACCGGTAAAAAACAATAAGTCGCCGGGTCGGACGTTTTTTCGTTCGATAGATTGACCGACCAAAGCCATCGCACTGCTAGAACGCGGTAGTACCACGCCAATGTCTTGATAGACATAGCGGACAAAGCCCGAGCAGTCAAAACCGTCAGGATCGGTACCGCCACCGAGATAAGGACTCCCTTCTAGGCTTTGCGCCTTTTTGAGGATAGAAGCAATTTCAGGATGGATGGGTGGCAAGGGCGGCAGCGAAGGAAGCGGCAAAATCTGCTCTGGAAGCGTATCATTGCTTTCGTCGGCTACAGAAACGGTGAGTTGCGAACTGTTTTTGTTGTTGCCAAGATCTGTAAACTTGATCAATAGCTTACGCCCACCAAAAAAGACGAGTATAATCAACGATAGCCAAAGAATGTTGCGCATATGCCAATTGGAAGTTTTAGAAGCTAAATCTAAACAAAAAATACACTTGCTGTGTCTTTTTCATATGTTCGACGTCCCAAGTCTGATTAAGTGACATTAGAATTGTCAAAACAATTGTATATTTAATGCCTAACTAACATTAGGTCAACTAAACTCAACAAGCGCATGAATAAGATGATTAAAGTCCTGCCATTGAGCCTCGTTTTTATGCTGATGGCTGTTACTGCACTCGCCCAATCTCCAATTGGTAAGTGGAAAACAATCGATGATGAAACCAATAAGCCTAAGTCTATCGTAGAGATTTACGAAAAAGATGGTAAGCTCTATGGCAAAGTGATCAAGTTGTTCCGGGAGCCAGGAGAAGAACAAAATCCAAAATGTGATGAGTGTGATACCGACGACCCACGCTATATGCAGCCCGTAATCGGTATGGAAATCCTCAAAGGACTCGAAAAAGACGATGATGAGTGGGAAGACGGAGAAATCCTCGATCCTAAAAATGGAAGCATCTATGACTGCTACATCGAACTAGAAGGTCCCGACAAACTCAAAGTTCGTGGTTACTTAGGGGTTTCTATCTTAGGAAGAACTCAGTACTGGTACCGCGAGAAGTAAGATCGCATAGTTTAATAAAAAACGCTGACAGAGCTTCGTGCTTTGTCAGCGTTTTTTTGTGGGGCCTCCCGATAGCTATCGGGAGCGCGGAACGCTTCTCTCTCGAGATCCCGCATCGCATTTCATTTGTGCGGGATGAGGCTGAATTTTTGCGGGATGAGGCTGTTTTTAGAGGGGCAAAGCCCCAAAGAAAAACCCTCATGCCAGTATCTTTCTGTGTCTTAGCAAGACAAGCGTTCTGCGAAGCAAAAAGCCTTAGTTTGACGCTGATGCGATAATAATCAGGAGCGTCGCTACTTTAAGTTTTCCTCGAAGAGTTTAAAAATTCGCTTATACTCATCGGCCCAACTCGTCGGCTCTCTAAAGCCGTGGCCTTCCATCGGGAAGATTGCCACCTCCCAATCCTCTTTGCGGAGCTCGATTAAGCGTTGCGCGAGGCGCACCACATCCTGAAAGTGCACATTGGTGTCCACCATACCATGACAAATCAGCAAGGCGCCTTCCAAACCCTCCGCATGATAAATCGGCGAGCTGCGCACATAAGCAATGCTATCTTCTTGCGGCATATTGAGCATAGCAGCCGTATAGCCGTGATTGTAATGCGCCCAATCGGTTACCGGTCTTAGCGCGGCCCCACAAGCAAAGGTCTCTCCTTCGCGAAACATCGCCATCAAGCTGATAAAACCGCCATAAGAACCGCCATAGATGCCGATGCGCTCAGGGTCTACGCCATACTCATCCACCAAAAACTTAGCGCCATCGACCTGGTCGCTCAAATCTTTACCCCCCATGTCTCGATAGACAGCCGTACGCACATCACGACCATAGCCAGCACTGGCCCTGAAATCCATATCCAAAACCGTATAGCCATGATCGACCAAGAGATTGTGAAACATATACTCTCGATAATAGGAGCTCCACCAGCCATGCGCATTTTGCAAATAGCCCGCCCCATGCACAAAAATCACCGCAGGGCCATTGGCTTTGGCTGCCTCAGGGTGGTATAGTCGAGCATACACATCCTTGCCATCGCTTGCGGTGAAAGTCAATATCTCCGGCTCGCGCCAGGGATATTCGAGCCATTCGTCCTTGATAGAATTGCTCACCTCAATACGATCTGCTCCCGCCTTATTGGGCATAAGGTACAATTGCCAAGGGCGGTTGGTGGTAGAGTGGCGCACTGCTAGCCATTTTTCGTCTGGTGAAAGGCTCACCTCATGGCTGCCTTTACCAGTGGTGATTTGCTTCATTTTGCCGCCTTTGATCGGCATGCTGTAAAAATGTCGCTCCCCCGGATGCTTGGCATTGGCCGTGAAATACCAAGTCTTGCCGTCTAATGAAGGCTTAGGATTATAAACCTCAAACTCACCCTCGGTGAGCTGGTGGGTCTTTTCCGTATTGACGTTATAGGTATAAAGGTGTGAATAACCACTCGCCTCAGACTGGTACCAAAGGGTTTCGTTGTCTTTGAGCCAACCGACGCTACCAAGCGTCCCTAACCAACGCTGGATGCCAGGACCACCGATCCAAGCTTCATCATGTTGATGATCGACTACTTTTAAGCTCGCACTAGCCAAGTCTAAGGTCGCAATCCAACGATCTTTAAAATCCCTCGAACGCACTACTACCATGGCTTTGTTACCATCTTCTGACCAGCGAGGGCCCAATATCACGACCGCTTTCGGCTTTTTTAGCGTATCTGGATACCCATAATCAGTCATATAATCGGGAGCAAGCTTGATACCGGGCAGATCATCTGCATCGACAATGATCACACTATCCAAAGCGACTGAATAGATGCCAAATCGACTCCGATCTTGTGGACTCCCGACCTTCGGTCTCGCTCGCAACATATCTGCATAAGCCGACTCATCAATATAATTAGGTACCTCAGTACGGGGCGCTTGGGCTGAGGCAATCAGTTGGAAGGTCGCATACTGACCATCTGGGCTCAACTGTAGGCTACGCATAGATTGCCCCCCGAGGTAATAGGGTTTAGGGCCCGGAAGGGCGAGGCTTTTGCGAGAGGCGGTTGAGGCTGCTCTTTTGGCCTGGCGTTCGGCTAAGACACCGATCAAGGCCTGCTCTTCTTTTTCGAGCCAAGTTTGATTGTCCGTCTTTGATTTTTTGCCTTTGCTGCGGTCTGTTCCCTTCATGAAACGCGTAAGTTGTACGCTACGCCCAGACGCTATATACCATAAAAACAGATTGCCGGCCGCTTGATAGGCAATCGCCTGATCGTCCATGACAAATTTGGGGTTGCTCTCGTTTGCTGCGGTTTGAGTTAAGCGTTCGACCCGGTCGCTAGCAATATCTAACCAAAACAAATCACCTTGGTGGGCGTAGACTTTGACGGTCCTTGCTTGGTTAAAACTACCACTTGCGGAGCGTGGATACATTTGCTGCTCCGCAAAGCTTAATTTTTGCGGATTGTCCGGAGTTTCGGGACTGATTTCATAAAGAGAGTCTGCGGGAGCCGCGTCAGGATTCCAGTAAAAACGTAACTTTTCACTATTGTCGGTCCAACGTAATCTGCTCGGTTGACTGCCAATCCATGCCGGATCTTGCATGATTTGATCGATTGTTAACGTAGATTGCGCAGACAATTGGCCAAAAGTCAGAAATTGTAACAGAAAAACCGTCCAGAAAAGTATCCGTTGAGCCATAAGATTCGTTTTTAGAATAGATATGAATCACAAATTGCAAAGGGCAAATTGAAATAAAGGAAACCCTAAGTAACAGAATCTCTCTCGATAGTGAAAAAACAGCTTCTCATATTTGACTTTGATGGTACCATCGCCAACACCTGGCAGGTAGCCGGACGGATATTGGAAGACGTCAAAGATACCTATCGCCTCCCCCCTATAGACATGGATCGCTTGGCCGAATTACGTGGCAAAAGCATTAAGGAATTGCTCAAGATTTCTGGACTGAGCTGGTGGCAGCTCCCGCGTTTTCTCAATCACACCCGCAAGCTATTTAAGGTATATATCGACGAGGTGCCGCCTATCCAAGGCATGCCTGAAGCGATTCGTGATTTGCAAAGTCGTGGTTGCAAGATGGGTATCCTTACCTCAAACTCTGAGGATAGTGTGCGGATCTTTTTGGCCAAAAATAATTTAGAAGGCTTCGATTTTGTGCTGGCACCAGAGAATCTGTTCGGCAAAGCCGGCGTCATCAAACGCATCTTGAAGTATCGTAAACTCCACAGCAAGTCTGTCATCATGATAGGCGATGAGGTACGAGACATCAATGCTGCCACCAAGGCGGGCGTTGATTCCTTGGCCGTAAGTTGGGGGTTTAATTCAGAAGAATTGCTGATGAGTGGCTGTCCAACGCATTTGGTGCGCTCGCCAGAAGAAATGCTAGCCTATTTGCAAAATGAGGTGCTTAGCCAAAATGACGCCATTTCCCCCGACGTCTGATAAAGAGGCGACGCGATTTGAAGTACTCCCCCTCCATCCAAAAGAGGTAATCTCCCTCCGAAAATTCAGACATCGCCAAATCTAAGGTGTAAGGCACACCCGCTTCCATTAGCCCGTCAAACACTACGGCAACAGTTGCCCCCAATTTGTTACGGATCTCGATCCTCAGTTTTTGTGGCACAAACAACTCCAATCGAGCTTTTTGCTGCTGCTCCCAAAACTGCATGGCGTAGCCTTCTGCAAGCAGATGACTATAGTTTTTGGTTTCGCTGTATTGAGTCATGCCTGACAAACTTTCTTGGCGGAGACGAAAATAATAACATCCTGGCGCTAAGGTATCAATCCGAAATTGGTACTGCTGATAGGCCTTCTGGGTGCCTTGCCCTTCGACAAAGCCGAGCGTCTCAAAACTATGCCCATCTTCACTTCTTTCAATCCAAAAGCCCTTATTGTTGATTTCGGAGCGCGTGGACCAAAGAATATCCAAGCGGTCCGCACTATCTGCTAAAGTCATCTTGCCCCATTTCACCGCAGTCGGTTCGATCGCGACTGTCGTAGCTTGGCGTATACGACTAGCAGGCACAAAGGCGGTTGCCGTAGTGAGTAGATTTTGTTTTTGGACCCCTTCGGGGAACGCTACTTCATAATGCACCAATATGGACCTAGCACTGGCCAATTTGAGATCTTCTAATTGCAGGCTATTGCTTTCCACGGGCACATCCTGCTCAACACCGTTGAGGGAGAGATTTTTGATTTTGGCTTGGGGATGATTGGCGATGGCCATGAGACTGATTAGGCCGTTTTCTTTATTGTAGGTAGCACCATCGACCGGATTTTGTAGCAAAATCTCATAGCGAGCGAGCTTATCTTTTTTAGTAGGCGCACTCAAAAGGCGATGATTGAGTACAAAAGGCGACAACTTGACGTGAATCTTATCCTTCTCACTATGCTGCGGAAAAACTCTTTGATTGACTTTGACACCATAGGCCAATGGAAATGAGCGTTCGGCGAAGGCGAGATCCTCAGAGATTTGCACCCTCACTTCTAAGCGCAAACTATCTGTCAGCAAGTCCTCGATCAACAGTCGTTTTTTACCACTGTAGGCCTGCACCCTTGAGTCCTCCAAAGAACCCGAAATCACTTTCAAACTGCTGGGAACAAAATGGGCTTCTAGCTCAGTCGGCAGATATAGGTAAAAATCTGTAATGGCCTCGTAATCAAGATCTAGCTTATGGATCTCTATTTCTAGCTTTACACTTTGGCCTAGCCGGATTTCGTCTCCCCAGTTTAGCTTTACTTCTGCCACTTGCAGGTCTTGCATCATATAAACACCACCAGCAATCAACATGGCGAGGCCTACCATTCCGGAGACCCAACGAAACCCAAGCGCAAGACGAGGCCGAAGCTCTAAGCTATTTTTCAAAGTATTGGAAATATACCTGTGACGGATGTTTGCCACATTTATCCAATACTAATAATTTACAAATAGGATATAAAACGAATTTAAGTATGATTATTACTCGCGTTTTCGAAGCTTTAGGCGAGCCATAAAAGGCGGAGTAATCGGACTAGCCTCACTCGCGATAATCAAGTATCCATCTGCATGAAAATCAATAGATTCGTATTGGCGGCCAAGTTTGGAGGGAGGTATTTCTTGGCGACTGAGCGTTCCCCGCAGGAATTCACGTCCCCGAAAGCCTTCCATGATCATAAGGGAGGACTTCAAAGGCCATAGTTTGTTTCGTCGATAATCGTAAGTAATCAGGGCAATTTGCGTTCCCTCGGCATTGATGGCAGCTCCAGTAATCACCCGATCACCAAACGAAAGACTATCTTTTAAGGTCGCGACATACTCTCCTGGCTGATCAGGCAGGACATAGAGTTTGCTATAATAGTTACCATCCTCAGTGCGATTTTTAGAAAAAATATAAAGGGAATCCCCATACCAAAAACAGGCC
>JBCAWW010000304.1:0-6747 GCA_038534415.1 Bacteroidota bacterium
CCGATGTATATGGACTCTCCTGGCTTTCCAGTTGTAACTAAAGGCAATATCATCAGAGTGAGTGTCCCATTGTATCGGATAGGGCATAAGACTGATTTTACGTTTGATGCGGTAACGGCCTATATGCAGGTCAATGGTAGCGATAAATCTAGACCAATGCTGGGCGTTTATCAAGTTTACTCCGTCGCTTCTGGAGATCTTTCATTGCCTTATAAAGTAAAAAAGTGATAAGCGTTCTGCGAAGCATTAAAACCCCTGAAAATCGCCAAACTGTCTAAAGTCTGACAGACCTTTCTCGCAAACTTTCGTATATATGTAGTGAGTACTGAGTAGCAAGTATTGGGTACTCAGATGAAAAGTAATCAATAATGGAAAATACCACTTATACCCCTATCGCTTGTGGCCTCTATGATATGCTCGAATTGGCCGCAATGCGTCGCCAGTACGTAGACATCGAGTACCAAGATGTAGACGCAGGTGGTGAGCTGAAAGCCTTAAGAGCTTTTATTGAGACCCTTTGGGCCAAAAATGGTGAAGAGTTTATGAAGCTCACCAATGGAACCGTGATTCGTCTTGATCGGCTAACCAAAATTGATCATTTTCAAGACGAAACAGAGAGCTGGCAGATGAGCTGTGCTTGTAAATAATGGACCACAACCCTTCTCCTTTTTCACCGGATCAGCAAAGCAATGAGCTGAGCAGTAAGATCGTCTTAGCGTTGGAGCGCTTGGGGGAGGTATTTCGTGCTTCTTTATGGAAGCAGGCCAAAGTCCATAAAATCAGCCCGATACAGATCAGAATATTGATCTTTGTGGCTTATCATGAACCAAAGCAATTACGAACGGTATCGTCTCTGGCAGCGGAGTTTCAATTGACTCGCCCTACCATCAGTGATGCCGTTCGCGTTTTATATCAAAAAGATTTTTTGGCGAAAGAACCCGATCCTACTGATAGCCGGAGTTATAGTTTGTCTCTGACGAGCAAAGGACAGGCTTTGCTGAAAGAAATTGAGCAGTTTGCGGCTCCTATTCAGGCTGTGATCAAGGGAATGCCGATTGAAAAGCAGCAAAGTCTATTTGCGGGGCTGCTGCCGATAATCGACCAATTAGAAGTAGAGGGCGAGATTCATACCCAACGGATGTGCCAGCGTTGTCATTATTTTAGCGTTGGGCAAGGCCCAGATCCTGCTTATTGTAATTTGCTAGAGAGAGCCCTCAATCCCCCCGATCTGAGGTTAGATTGTCCCGAATTTTTACCTTCTAGGCTGTAATGAACTTCTCGCTTTTGGGCGGGTATAATGCACAGTAGGCTGTATCTTTGTAGCCTAGCAATTATTCATACACATGAAGAAAAGGATTCTGATCACTGGGGGAGCGGGTTTTATCGGCTCTCATCTCGTACGCCATTTTGTCAACACTTATCCCGATTATTTGATCGTCAATCTGGATTTGCTCACCTATGCGGGCAATCTTGAAAACTTGGCTGATCTGGAGGGAAAAGAAAATTATGTCTTTATCAAAGCTGATATCTGCAACGCAGAACGCTTAACTGAGGTCTTTGAGACATATAATATTGATGGGGTGATCCATTTGGCGGCCGAAAGCCACGTAGATCGCAGTATTTTGAATCCTATGGACTTTGTCCGAACCAACGTTTTGGGAACAGTAAGCCTCCTTAATGTGGCTAAGAACCACTGGCAGGGGCGGGAAGACGTGCTATTTTATCACGTATCTACCGATGAAGTTTACGGCTCGCTCGAGGATGGGGAATACTTTGTAGAAACGACTCCCTACGATCCTATGAGCCCTTATTCGGCTTCAAAAGCAAGCTCTGATCACTTTGTGCGCTCTTATGGCAACACCTATAAATTGCCCTTTGTGATCAGCAATTGCTCCAACAATTATGGTTCATTTCAGTTTCCTGAAAAACTGCTGCCGCTATTTATTTCGAATATCCTCCAAGAAAAGCCCTTGCCTGTTTATGGCAAAGGAGAGAATGTGAGAGATTGGTTGTGGGTAGTGGATCATTGTCGGGCGATTGACGTGATTTTTCATCGCGGTCGCAATGGGGAAACCTACAATATTGGAGGCCGCAATGAGTGGCAAAACATCGAATTGATCAAGGTCCTTTGCCGTCAAATGGACCAAAAACTAAAGCGTCCCGAAGGCAGTGCCGAGGCATTGATCACCTACGTGACAGATAGGCCCGGACACGATATGCGCTATGCGATCGATCCTGGCAAATTAAGTGAAGAATTGGGCTGGGAGCCAAGTGTGACTTTTGAAGAAGGACTCAGCCTGACGATAGATTGGTATTTAGAAAATGCCGCGTGGACAGAGCGCGTGCAGACAGGTGCTTACAGAGCCTATTATGAACAACAGTATGGGGATAGATTCTCGTAAATCTTTGACAGCAAGCCCTTGGGGGGCACTCGTTTTTTCGATCTTAACTAGCTTTTATTATTGGGTATTGACTTATGAGAGTTGGTATATCCTCGCCATCGGGGGGATACTCCAAGGAATCGGTTTGTACCTACTCGCCAGCCACACTCAGCGTACCGCTTGGGGCGAATTTTGGCGTGGCGGCCTGATCGGTACCAACGCTAGTCTTAACGCCATCTTTTGGTATGCTTTGACTGGACAGCTATGGATGAGTATCGGACTCGGTACTGTGCTTTTCCTTTCTTCGATCTTAGCAATTTCCCGTAGCAAGATTTTTCATCCTTGGCTTGGCTGGCTCAATTGGCTCTTGCCGATGTCTTGGCCGGTAAATGTACTGGGCCTTTTGATGTTTGTCATCAATCTGATTTTTGCGCCCATTGGCTATTTGCATCCCCTCCTCAAAGGGATTCGCATCCGCCTTTATATTGATCTCAAGACTTGTACTTTTACCCAGTACGGGGGACTGATTCGTCCCATCAAAGGCTTTTCTGGCCTCAATATGGGCAACTTTATCTTTATCAATCCCGGCTGGGAACACCTCCTCAAGCATGAAATTGGCCATCTGTTTAGCCTTGCGGCCATGGGCTTTGTGTTTCATTATTTTGGAGGCATAGACGAAAACTATTTCCAAAAGCGCTATTGGGAAGCATACGCCGAGTATATAGCCGAAAGTTATAACAAACCAGAAGCCTCCGGGCTGAGTATGTGGCAGTAGCTTCGGCTTGCAAGCCGAAGCTACCTATCAATGGCAAGCCGAAGCGATCCTCAACCCTCTGTTTGTAAAGTCTTCACATCTGCGATCAGCTGGGCAATGGAAGTTTTGCTGAGGCCATTGTAGATGCCGCGGATGTGGCGGTTTTTATCGATGAGGACAAAGTTTTCGGTATGCAGAAACTCATCTATATCTTTCTCGATCCCAAGATCCTCTTCTACAAAATATGCCGTTCGGCCCAGCCGATAAATCAAATCCCTATCTCCTGTCGTTAGGAACCACTTTTTACTATCAACCCCTTGGTAGTCAGCATACATTTTGAGCGCTTCCACTGAGTCTATAGCTGGCGTTACAGAGTGAGAGAGTAGCATGACATCTTCCTCTTCGAGGAACGCTTCTTGTAGCAAAACCATATTTTTGGTCATCTTGGGGCAGATGCCAGGACAGGTGGTGAAGAAGAAATCCGTCACGTAAATCTTATCCTCAAAAGTAGCCTGCGTAATGGTATCCCCTTCTTGATTGATCAAAGTGAAATCTGGGATCTGATGAAAACCAGCAAGGCTATCACTATCAGGAGCAAACCAATGCGCCCTAAAGGTTGGATCGTTATAAAAAGGGAGGTTGGCTACTCGGCTATCGCCCGGAGTTTTCTCTTGACAAGCAAAGAGGAATAATGTGCCCCAAAAGAGTAAAGAAATTCTATTCATCTTCATACTGTACGACTGCATTATCGGATTGAAAACAAAGCTTAGCGCGTTTGAACCCAAAGATACGATCATTCTTCGCTTAGTAAATTGGGTTAGCCTTAGTCATTTAAGGTCTGTGAAGGACTTGCCTTGGGAGAAGGCAAGCCCTATCATCAGATGAAGTACTAACAAGTCTCATCTTCAAGGTCGCTATGGCCGGAGCAGACCTTTGCCTGGCCTCGCTGCAAGCAACGAGGCCAGGCAAAAACATGAAGGCGAAATTGCCGTGATAGTGCAAGAGGGTGAAAAACCATTATCGTTTTTAAGTACTGCATCTTTATAGATGTCTTTCTAGGTATAAACTTTTGGGTAAGCCTATATTTTTTTCCCTGCTTCGCAGAACGCTTACCTCCATAAAAAAAGGGCCTGCCTTGCGACAAACCCTTGCTAAATAAGACAATGCTTCTTATCGAATAAACTAACTACACTTTTAATCGATTTGTACAGGCTTCATTTACTTGGATGCCCTCCTCGTCAAAAACTTATGTAGGAGTTTATATTTTTTATCCTCAGCCTTAAAAATAAATCCAATGTCCTTGCGGCTTTCCGATCGTATTAAGTTCGAGGGTGGGAAAAGGGATTTTGATAAAGTTGAGGCCTTTCAAAACTGCGTTGAGTGCTTTGGAGCGTGTATGGATACGTGAGGTGTCAATATCTAGCGAAAAAAGGAACTGGCGATAGCGTTCCCGTTCAGGTAGCCATTCTCCTCGGTAGTAGCGGATATTTTCAAATTCGCCAAACATGCCATTGGCACTATACCCAACCGAAAAGCAAAGCCAATCGGGCAGTTGTTCCTTAAACATGAGACGATTGATCGGCACGCTGAGCCAATAAGTGTGCCCATTATAGTCATAAAAGATGCTCTCCAAAAAGTTGTCTCCCAGGTAGCCATTAGCTTCTTTGGCGTAGGTAGACTGCCAGAAACTAAATTTGAAACGGGCAATCTGCTCATCAAAAAGCAGCTCTTGCCCAATGATTAAAGCGGGGCCGCTAGCATTGGCGATCATATCTCCCCAGCTAAAGCCCCAACCTTCATAAATACCGTCAAATATTTCGATAGGAGTTTGTAGGACTAAACCTAGAGGAGCGCCGTAAATCAAAGCCTTCTTTTTGGGGACACCAGCCTTTCGCAACCAATGGTAGCCAATCATGCTTTCGAAATAGGCGCCATAAGCATGGCCAAACTTATCGATTTGGAGATAACCTGCATTATCATTGTACCAGTGAAAGGGTACTCTTTCATGGTCTTTATACCATAAAAATTGTAGGTAGGACATGCCTCCTACGTAGAACGCTGCCTCGGAGCCAATGGCTAGGGCGAGTTTACGCTTGTTGAGGCTATCGGGATAGGTATTGACGCGGTGTTGGGCGAGGCCCAAAAAACTAGAAGTCAACAAAAAAAGAAGCAACAGGTATGATTTCACTAGTAATTTTATTTGTCTCAATAAAACGTAGCCCGATAAAAAATAGCTGCGTTTACAGCAAAATAAAGCGAGCTTGCAAATGAGTCGACGGATGAATCAGCTCAACTACATACACGCCAGCTGGTAAATGGGGGGGGAGATGGAGTTCGGCGGAGCCGGTCTGCGAAGGCCCTATTTGTATCTGCTGGACCAAACTGCCATTGGTATTAAAAACCCTTAAGCCTAAACTATGACTTTGGGGAAAGCCTCGAAGTTGCAAAAGCCTTGGTTGATCTAACTGCTGTGAGACTTCGAGTTTGGGATTGTGGCCTTGATACTCAACCCTGACGATATCTGAAACGAACTCCATACCGTTTTGATTGACCTGTTTGACACGATAGTATAAGCTGCCCACAGGAGGCCTACGGTCATGGATGTGCATATGCTTTTTATCAGGATGTGCCGGTCTAGGGCGGTCTAGCATTTGAAATTGGGTACCATCGAGGGAGCGTTCTATGAAATAGTGAGCCCCTTTCTCTTCTGGATCGGCTTGCCACCTCAAGCGGACATGCTCAGGGCCTAGTCTTGCTGATAAATTGAAATCAGGCCGACTCAATACAAAGGTGCCCCCTCCTTCTATGACGGGATTGGTACAGGTCCCAGGATCGTCAAATAGCTCGAAGCCTGCACATATTTGCCCGACAATCTGGTCAGATGCAGGCGTGATTTCGGTCCCGGCATCATTCCAGGCTCTCATGCGATCCATAATGATAAAATTGCCCTGACCGCAGATCTTAGACTGGGTTCCTATGAAATAGATATCGTCCAAGGTGCTTGCATTGCCACAGGCGATGGTATTGAGAATCGTCTCGCTGGTCCCACAGAGGATCAAATCATCTCCCACGGCAAAACCTGATCCTTCATGCAAAATCAAGATGCCGTATTCACTACTCCAAGATTTTTGATGGAAAAAATCGCTACTGGTGGTAAGGGTGCCATATACTTCAAACCGCTCCCCTTCAAATTTATAAACCCGCGAGCTGCCCGAACCGGTATCGATATGTAGATAACCGTCGGATTCGATGAAAACATTGCCAGTATGTTTGTAGGTAGCACCGGCACTATGGATTACTGAATGGCGGATATATACTGTGTCGCTGCTCGATGGTGAATCGATGGCGGGAGGACCGTCGATGCTGAGGGACCAAGTATCACTCGTGCTCCAGGCACCATCAGTGCGTGAAAAATAAGGGTTGGCAACCGTCAGATGGGGGAGAAGTAAGGTGGGGAGAATTAGAAGGAACTTATACATCTGAAACGCTTAATGTGCGTACAGTTGCTTCATATTTATTGCGATTATTCGGTTATTACATTAAATGTAGTAAAATTTTGCCAAAGATCAAACAAAAAAGCCCGACCTAGGCCGGGCTTTTAATTTTTAGAAG
>JBCAWW010000305.1:0-6740 GCA_038534415.1 Bacteroidota bacterium
ATATCCAAAACCGTATGAGCCAAAGGGTCTCAAGTCCAGACCCAGATTTTTACATCGAGCAATGGAATCGTGAGGGTGAACCCAGATTTTTGGGAGGTATGCTAGCGCATCAAGGCGCAAGTTATGAGATACGTTTTGTACCCGAGCAGAGCGCTTGGCGCTTAGATGCAGGCTATCGCGATGGTTTACGCGCTCAGCATCCGGTAACGGGCGAGATGAGCATATTTGATGTATTTGAGGTAGGCGTTCCGCCGGAGGCGATGGCCCAAGGAGAAGGCTTTCTAGGACAAGTCGGCGCAGAAAGGGTCCGAGCACGGTCGAGTTGGGTGATCCCTATGGGCAATGTTTCCCTCAATCCAGAAGCCAGCTATGTGGCCCGTCTCAATCGGCTGCCGATTGAACGATTGCGGTTTCATTTGGATGAAGAATCATTGGCCAATCAGGAGTTAATCTTTTTTAAAAATGTCTTTTTTGATTACATCAAATCTGACCGAGAAAAGGAAATCCAACTCTACCTTCGTCCCGAAGAAGACCAACAAAAGCCACAATACTTTTTACAAGCAGATGGTCAAAAGGTATATCTCAGCCATAAAAAAAATCGCAGTCGCCCTATTTTAGTAGCTAGGTCAAACGAGAATGGTGATCATCATATCCCTTCTTTGTTCAGACAAATGATTCACCTTTCCAAATGGGACAATATCCTCAATCTCTCTAATCCAAACAGTCAAATTGACGAAAGGCAGCTGCTCTTTGAAATCATCGACGCAAGCAACAATAGTCCGCTCCCGATAGATACAAATGGCTATGAATTAGCTGTATCAGAGCCTCAAAAAATAAGAATTAGACTCCAAAACCTCAGCGATCAAGCCCTCTATTTTGGTCTCCTTTATCTCAGCTCCGATCTAGCGGTAAGTCCGATACCGCTGAGTGAAGGGGGGAACTTGTTAGAAGCAGGGCAGAGTATCATGGCCATTGATGGCGAAACTGCCAGCCTTGCTTTTTCCCGCCGTCAACAAGAAATGGGGCAGTCAGAAGCGACCGATTATTTCAAATTGATCGCGAGTCCCGAGCCCTTCAATTCTCAGATATTGGAGATGCTAGATATTGATCGCCAAAGCGAGAAGGGGCCGGAACGGAGCATTGTCAATTGGACCAATACGCACTCCCTCCTCTTCGACGAAACAGGCGGTCGCTACCAAGATTGGAACACGCGTTTGTATCGAGTCAAAATGATTTTCAATCCTTCGTAGCATCGGTTTGCAAACCGATGCTACGAATCCAAAATTTTATCCCCTCATTATCAACCCCTTACAAAAAAACACAAAACCAATCTCAAGCTTCTCCGTAACCAAAGCAACACATTAAGGCAAAGCGACCCAATCAAAGTAATCCCAAGACTTTAATCGCCTATCGCCAATTTTTAAATCTTTTTTGCAGTCTAGCCTTACCGCTTCGCGGAACGCTCATCCGAAGAACCAAAATAGTTCTTCAACCCACCACGGAAGTGTTTGCACTTCAAACTCATCGTTCGTCCTTCGGGCTGAAAAATGAGTCCCTCAAAATCAATCGTTTCACATCAACTAGGCACTACGCCTGATGTCTGATTTCATGGCCTATTTCGAGGCCGCCATGAAATATTATTGCCCCAGCAGCTATTTATCGCTGCTGCGCAAAACCGAACTAAACGAATTGAAATATGTCCGCTGCAAAAAAAACTACCGCTGTTGAAGCTCCCGTTACTCCTCTAGTCAATCTATTTGGCTATCTGAGGGATCTTTTTCAAACCTCTCAACCAAGCTTAGATTTCACCTTCGAGGCTGGCTATCGCAAAAGTCGCCATCGTGATTGGTGGGAACTGAGTCTATTACAACAACTCGCCCAAAACGATAACCCTGCCC
Source organism: Bacteroidota bacterium (assembly GCA_038534415.1). Classification (GTDB taxonomy): domain Bacteria; phylum Bacteroidota; class Bacteroidia; order J057; family J057; genus JBCAWW01. Next base: position 1,899 of record JBCAWW010000305.1, read on the forward strand.
TTCAGCTCCAATTTCAGCAGTCCGAACAGCCTTTGCTCGTATTGCATCGCACGAGCCCAGTCGCCCCTCCTAAGCTCCCTGAGCAACTGGAAGGCTGGGTAAGTATAGAAACCAAATCTTCGGGTCTACCTAGTGTTACCGCATTAGCCGAAGCCTCTTGCAGCTTTACTGCCGATCCGGAACGCATTCGCATCTATCGCGAATTTGCTGGCCGGGTCGATGGTAAGCCGCTTGAGGAAGTACAAAACCTTAGCGTCCCACCGATCTTGGATGGTTGGGTCAACTTTCAACAAGACAATGGCCGACTAAAGGTCCAGCCCAACAGTCAGGCGATGGAAAAATTTAGTGCCCTCCCTCTGAGAGAGGAGTTACGCCTCGCCTATGAACGCGCGCTACGCAAACACCACGAAGAGCATGGCAATGTGTCTGCTCTGATCCAATTGTATGATGGTTTGCATGCCCTTTACTATGAGCTAAAGGCGCACCCAGAGCGTCGCATATACCTTTCTTTTGGACTATTGACAGGAGGTAGTGGCCAACATGCCTACCGCAACTTCCTTTTTCATGTGCCGCTCCAACTCAAACTAGAAAAACAAAGCATCCGCCTAGAGATGGGCAGCATCGGCAGTGCGATTAGCTGTGAGCAGTCTTTTGCAGCTCTACTGCCGGAGTGGTTTCCAGAAGAACGCGAAGAAGTCATCCGCGAACGTCAGCAATCGGTTTTACGCGAAGTCGATCAATTCAATCAGCAAAGTCGCGAGTTTCAACTCGACCCCCAATATATCGGCCCGACCTATCATGCTACTGCCCTACGGATCTTGAGCGTATTTCCGCAGGTATATGATGGCTTTTTCGATGGTCGCGATCTCAATTTTGCGTTCCCCGAAGGGGGCGAAAAAGCAGGCGTCCAATTGCACTTTGCCCCCGTGATCCAAGTGCGTCAGCAAGAAGATGGCATGCATATCTCCCGCGATGCCGCCAATATCATCGAAAAGATTCATGCCCTTGGAAGTGAAGGTCGCAATGATGAGATTCCGGATTATTTCAAGCGCCTTTTTGCTTTGCGTAGTCCTGGCAGCCCCTTGCGTATCGCCTATCGTAAAGAAGCATTTAGGGTACAATCTGAGTCTAGTGTTTCTGAGCCTGTGCCAGAACGCTTCCTCTTTCCTTTGGCTTACAATCAAGAGCAGATGACCATTGCCAAGCGTTTGCTGGAGCAAGACACTGTCATCGTCAAAGGCCCTCCCGGAACGGGTAAAAGTCATACCATCGCCAATTTGACCAGCCACTTCGTCGCCCAAGGGAAGTCTATCTTGATCGTATCTAAGTATGCCAAAGCCTTGCAAGTGATCAAAGGCAAATTACCGGCGCCCATTCGCGATCTAGCTGTTTCCTTGGTCGAAGAAGGCGCAGAGCTCAACGACCTCAAATTTGCTATTGATGCCATCAAGGATCACCTCAGTCAGCAATATGATCCTGAACAGCTATCCGAAATGCAGGAAATGCTACGCAGCAATGACCGCGCTTTCAAGCAATTGCAAGTAGAAATCGAGCACCTTATCGCTCAAAATGCCGCTAGCTACACCCTCAAAAACCCGGCTACTGGTGAAAGTATCGAACGCCCAGCTATAGAATGGGTCAAGCTTTGGCAGGAAGAGCAGTCGGATTTACGTTTCCCAGATGAGATTGGAGCGAGTGTAGAGGTACCAGCTTTGCTGAACGAGATTGCTGAGCTGCAAGCACTATTGCCTTTAGCGCAGCTTAGCGAAGAGGAATTTCAATGGCCAGATATAGCTATTTTGCCAGCGGTAGCGGAAATCGAAAAATGGGAAAACACCCTCAGCCAACAAGCCCCCATCAATCAGCTTGATGCCGAAAGTTTGGATGAAGTATTCCTCCAACAATTGCAAGGCTATCGTCCGGTATTGGAAGCTTGGCCCCATTTTGCAAAATGGCAGCAGCAAGTAGTCCTATCGCCAGATCGACTCTATACCCTCTATAAGCAATGGGAGCATGACATCCAACAAGCAGAATTGGCCCGCGAAAAAATGCTGGCCTATCAGTTTAGCGGCGAGATATTGGAAAGCCACGAACCCGAATGGCTCCAACAACAAGTACAAAGTCTGTTGACAAAATTTGGGGCCAAGGAAAAGTTAGGCGTTCTGCAACGCAAGCTCCTCTCTAGCCCTCACAAAGCCTTGCTTCAATGTCAACTCAATGGCTTAGTACTTGAGGACAAGAGTAGTCTCAAAACACTTAGTCTATACCTAGAGCAAGAGTGTCGTCTCAAGCAGCTTTCGATCCAATTGCATAATGCCCTCCGTCCTTTGGATATCAGTGTGGATCGCAAAAATCTCTGGCAAGTTATCAACGAGATCCAACAGTTTCTCTCGTTGCGGACGCAGATGACCCACCTCAACAATATGCTTCGTGAGAGGAACTTGGCCGAAGTACCGACCTATTATGAGGCTTGGGAACCCATTTGGGAACGCCTAACTCAGCTTTCAGACCAGAAATCTCAAATGGCTGAGCGTGAAGCCTACGGAGCATTATTAGCAGCGATTCCGACTTTCAATGGACCTGCCCCACAATGGGAAAGCATTATGCTAGCCCTCAAGGAGGCCAAAGCAGCTGAATATGAGTTGGCAATCGCCGAATACCAACAAGCCAAATCGCAAGCTGAGGAAGATTGCCTAAACGATACGCGATTCCAAGCTTTCAAAGCCCAATATCCTAATGCCAGTGCCTTATTATCGGATACTAGTATTGATTGGGGCCAAAGTATCTTTCGTCGAGAGTTAGATGAACTCATAGCCTCCTGCCTCAAGGAAATTGGCGAAACCGATGAAAAACTGGACGAGCTTCGATTGCGACAAAAAGACATTGAAAAGCTAACGATAGAGTTGATCGCCTACCAAACTTGGATGAACAAGCAGGCACATATCAGCGAGGATCAGAAGTCGGCACTTTCCGCTTGGCGAAACGATCTCATCAATATCGGTAAAGGCTACGGTAAGAATACTGCCCGCAACCTTGACTCCGCCATCGAAAACTTGAAGAAGGCCCGCGAGGTAGTACCGATTTGGATTATGCCGCAGGATACCGCGATTCGTTTCTTTCCAGAGGCCGATCCAGGCCAGTTTGATCTATTGATCGTAGATGAGGCCAGCCAGTGCGATATCAGCATGCTCAATCTGATCTTCAGGGCCCGCAAGAGTATCATCGTCGGTGATGAAAACCAGACTTCGGTTGTAACCAACTCTTCGATGTTCCCGATGGAGCGTACCAATCAGATATTGGATCGCTACTTGATCAATCATCCTTTCAAGCAGCAGTTTCACCTAAACAGTCGGACGGCCAGTATCTATACGCTCAGTGGGGTGATCTATCCCAATATCGTGAGCCTAAGAGAGCATTTTCGCTGCCGCCCTGAGATCATCAATTACTCTAACCGCAATATGTATAATGAGCAAATGGTCCCGCTCAAAACTGCCACTCATGACCTTTTTGGAAAACCCGTCGAGGCACACTATGTCGAGGATGATCCTACTGACAGATCCAAGCCTGCGCTTGTACGCGCAGCAGTGGAATTGATTGAGGGAGTAGTAGCAGATTTTAGAGCGGGCCATTTGCCTTATTTGCCGAGTATTGGCTTACTCTGTTTGGAAACTTCCAATGAAGACTTTCGGGATGGCCTGATTCGTGCTCTTTCGCGCTCCGAACAAATCAAAGGTTTTGAAGAATCATTGAACCTATTGGTCGGTACTTCGAGAGAGTTTCAGGGAGATGAACGTGATGTGATGATCTTGATCACCACAGCCAGCCATCGCATGACGGATGCAGGCAAAATGCGTCCTCCCCGAGCAGTCTTGGGTGAAGAAATGAGTCGTATCTATAATGTTGCCGCGAGTCGGGCGCGAGAAAAATCAATCTTGCTGCATAGTATTCATCCTGATGCCGTGGCGATGATGAATCCTGCTTGTCTACGTTATCGTTTGGTGGAGCATTATCGATTTGGCGCGCAAAACGAAGCCGCTAGTTCACCGCAGGCACTCCAAGAACTCAAACAGCGCTACGGTCAGCTAGGCGAAGAATTAGGAGAAGCGTTCCGCGCAGCGGGCCTAGAAGAAAGTCTCTTTCCGGCCTTCAAGATCGGCAACTATCGCCTCGATCTCGCGATCATCCATGAAGGGCGCAAACTCGCTCTGAGTATTGATGTGGATGGAGACAGTGCCAAGACCCAAAAGAAATTACAAGAACAAATGGTATTGGAGAGAGCAGGATGGCGTTGTCATCGCTTATCTGCCCTGCAGTGGTGGGGCCATCGGAGTCTGGCCGAAAACAAATTGCATGATTGGCTGCGGGGATAGTGGTGGTTTATTATACCGGGCCGAGGGGTAGTCGTATGGCTGCCCCTTTTTTTTGTTGCCGCTGCGCGGAACGCTTATCTCCCAAGATCATGGATATCATTGCATGATTCCGGGAAGACGTTTTGAGATTATCAACCCTTGGCATAAGAAATCCGTCATTCCAGAATGCGAGTTTGGGAGCATATCCGGAATCTTTTTATTTAACGCTGCTTCGCAGAACGCTTGGGTGAAACATCTTCCCTGCTCACCCTGTTCGCTGTCCCTTCTTCAAAGAAGGGACCTAAAATTCTAGGGGAAAGCCATGCCGATTGATATTGAGGCTGGCAGGGCCGATGCCTGCATTCTCCTACCAAGACAAAAACCAAGCGCTTGATAGGCAGCCTTATTTCACAATAAAAGAGGTCTTTTGAAACCAAAAAGAGGAACTAATAGAGAGAAAGTAAAGTCCACTTGGCAAATTCTCGGTCAAATT